>JALYYN010000196.1 GCA_030946525.1 Actinomycetota bacterium
AGAACATCGTGGACACCGTCGGCGGCCTCGACATCTACCTCGACGCCCCGGCCCGGGATCTCAAGAGCGGACTCGATCTGCCCACCGCCGGTTGCGTCAAGCTCGACGGCCTGCAGGCCCTGGCCTACGTGCGCAGCCGCTACTACGAGTCCTACGAGGCGGGCCGGTGGGTTACCGACCCCACGTCGGACTTCGGGCGCATCAAGCGGCAGCAGGATTTCATCCGCCGCATGATCCGCAAGGCCCTCTCATCGGGGATGAGCAACCCGCTCACGCTCAACCGGCTCATCGGCATCGGTGTCGGCAACCTGACCATCGACTCCACCATGTCGAGTCGGGACATGGTGGACCTCGCCCGCCGCTTCCGGTCGCTCGACCCCGACCGCGTCGACATGCAGACCCTGCCGACCACCCCGTACACGACCGCCGGTGGCGCGCAGGTTCTGCTTCTGAACAGCTCCGACGCGCAGCCGCTGATCGACACGATCAACGGCAAGCCACCCGCAGCCCCGGTGTCGGTTCGACCGTCCGACGTGCAGGTGAGAGTGCTCAACGGCGTCGGCATCGCCGGCGCCGCGTCCAAGGCGGCCGGATCGCTGCAGAGCGCCGGATTCGAGATCACCGGAAGCGGCGACGCCGACTCCTTCTCCTACGCGACGACGGTGATCCGCTACTCGGCGGCCAGTCTCGACAAGGCCAAACTGCTGCAGAGCGACCTGAGCGCAGGTGCGACGCTGAAGGAGGACTCCACCCTGGGCACTGCGGATGTTGCCCTGGTGGTGGGAGCCGACTTCACCGGCGTGCACGTGGGGCCCGCAGCGTCCGCTCCGAGCTCGACGACCGCACCACCGCCGGCACAGCTCCCGAACGCCAAGGGCTCGGCGCAACCCGCCTGCTGATCGACGGGGGTCGGCGGGCATCGTGGCGTGAGCGGTGCCGGCAGGGTCAGCTGAAGCGGTGCATGGCCACGCTGTTGACCAGCCCCAGGGCGGCGAAGGTGACAATGGTCGAGGAGCCGCCGTAGCTGACCAGCGGCAGTGGGATGCCGGTGATCGGCATGATGCCCATGGTCATGCCGGCGTTCTCGAAGAGCTGGATCATGACCAGGCCCAGCACACCGGCGCAGGCCAGCGTCCCGGCCAGGTCCCGTGCCAGCCGGGCCGCCCGCCAGATCCGCCAGACGAGGACGGCGAAGAGGCCCAGCAGGCTGATGGCGCCGACGAAGCCCAGCTGCTCGCCGACGGCGGTGAAAATGAAGTCCGTCTGCTGTTCGGGCACGAACGCCAGATTTGTCTGGCTGCCCTGGAAGAGACCCTTCCCGGCCAGGCCTCCCGAGCCGATCGCCACCTTGGACTGCTGGAGGTTGTAGTTGGTGGCGCCGCTGTCGCTGGACTGGTCCAGGAAGGCGGTGAGACGGTCCCGCTGATAGGGCTTCAGCAACCCCACGTGGCCGACGAAGACCACCGCGAACAGCGCAGCCAGCCCCAGGAAGGCGAGATGGCGGGGCCTGGCCCCGGCCACGAGCAGCATGGTCAGCAGCACGGCCGCCAGCACGATGGCCGACCCCAGATCCGGCTGCACGGCGACGAGGGCCATGGGCAGGACGGCCAGACCCACGCACACCATCACGCCGGTCCGGCCCAGGTCGCCCCGACGAATCTGGCCGTAGGAGGCGAGGGCAACGATGAGCGCGGCGCTGGCCAGCGCGGACGGCTGGAGCTGGAGCGACCCGACGTTGAACCAGCGTTGCGCCCCGCGGGCCGACGAGCCCAGCGGCGAGAGCACCACGAGGAGGGCCACGATCGACGGGACGTAGATCGCAGGGGCGATGTCGAGCAGCCGGTGGTAGTCGACGGCCATGATGGCCACCATCACCACCAGGCCGAGGCCGACCCAGAGCGCCTGGCGGTCCAGGAACAGCTGTGGCTGCACGCCCGCCTTCTGCAGCTTCGACCTGGTGGCGGCATAGACCATGAGGACGCCGAAGCCGGCGATCGCCGTCGCCGTGGCCACGAGTGGGATGTCGATGTGCCGAATGGCTGCGTTGGATTGAAGCTTGGCCACGTACCTCCGGGCGTCCAGGGCGATGCCCGTCCGACCGTAGCGACCACGGAGGCCTCTGCCAATTCACCCCGGGCCGGCGGCGCTACCGTCCGACCGGTGGAACAGTGACCCGAGGACCGTCGGACCGCGGGACGAGCATCCGGGCGCGATGGTGCCTGGGCACCGTGGTCGGGGGCTATCTGGCCATGGCGGTCGTGGCCGGGGCCCCCGACTCACCCCTGACCGTGCTGCTCCCTCCGGGGACCGACGCCCCGGCGTGGGCGACGGGCCTGGCCAGGGTCACGGCCGTGGCCCGGGTCGGGCGACGGGAACTGATCGGCGTGTCGCTCGTGCTCATGGTGGCCGTCCTCGCCGCCTTCGCCGCCGTGCTGACCGAGGCGTGGGCCGGGAGGGTCCGGCTCCCGGCCGTCCTGGCCGCGTCGGGCGCCAGCCTGGCCATTTCGGTCGCCGCCCCGCTCCTCCTCTCCCGTGACGTCTACACGTACGCGGCGTACGGCCGGATCGAGTCCCTGTACCGCCAGAACCCCTACATGACCAGGCTGTCGTCGTTCCCGCACGATCCGTTCGTGGCCACGGCGTCGGTCCAGTGGCTGGGCCACCACTCGCTCTACGGTCCCGTGTTCACCCTGGTGAGCGCGGCGATCGCCCGGACCTGGGCCGGTTCGCCGGCGGCCACCATCCTGGCGTTCAAGGTGCTGATGGGAGCCTCGATCGCGATGGCGACGGGGTTCGTGGCGCTCACCGCGGCCCGCATCCGCCCCGACCGGGCGCCGCTCGCCGTCGCCCTGATCGGCCTCAATCCGGTGATCGTGGTCCATACCGTCGGCGGCGGCCACGTCGACGCCCTGATCGCCGCCCCGCTGGCCGCGGCCATGGCGGTCGCCATGACCCGACCGCGGGCGATGTCGGCCAGGGCGGTCCTCGTCACGGTCCTGCTCACGGCCGCGTGCTTGGTCAAGGTGGCGATGGCGCCCGCCCTCGCCCTCTGGATCTGCTGGATCGTGGGCACGGGCCGGCTCGAGAGGGGGCGGATCCTCGCCTCCCACATGGCTGTGGTCGTCGCCTCGGTGGCCGTGTCGGTGGCGCCGTTCGTCGCCGGGTGGCACACGCTGGCCCCGTTCGCCACACTTGGTGGCATCGAGGTCTGGGCGAGCCCGTCGCAACTGGTCGGCCACCTGGCGCGCCTCGGCCTGGGCTCCGTCGCGGGATCGGGCGCCGGTGCGTACGCGGCCCGTGCGGTCGAGGTCGGATTCCTCGTCCTGTTCGGCGTCCTCCTCCGGCGACTGGCCCGCCGAACGGGCGCATCCCCCCCGGCGGCGCCGGCCGAGGCCTGGGGGACCGCCCTGTTGCTGCTGGCGCTGTGCATGCCGTTCCTGCTCCCGTGGTACTCGGCGTGGTTCGTCGGATTCGTCGGGTTCTTCGCCGACGAGGTGCTCGTCGTGGCGGGGGCGGTGGTGACCGGCGTCCTTGCCCTCACCCTGATCCCGGCCGATCCGTTCCACGGCTACTCGACGCGCGGGGTGATGGACGGGGTCCACTACGGCGCGGCGTCGGTCCTCCTGGTCGTCCTCGTCGTTGTCGCGGCGCGCGTCGTGGGCGGAGGCGGCGCGATCGATGATCGGGACGACGCGCCGATCGCTGCGTCCGAGGAGCACGGTGTCGGCACCGCCTCTCTCCGATAGCACGACGCTCCCGCGGCACGCCCGGCGCTTCGTCGCCCTGTTCCTCGCCGCGCTCGTCGTCTGCGCCGTCGCCCCGGTCAACGCGTGGCCGTTCTCCAGCTGGAAGCTCTTCAGCAGCCTGCGCACCGACAAGCAGACGAGCTGGCAGGCGGTGGCCGTCGATGCGACCGGACGTGAACAGGACTATCCGATCGCTTCGATCGCCCACGGCTACCGGGGCTTCGCGCGCATCGTCAGCGGCTTCCCGAAGCGCTCGGCCGCCGGGCGGGATGCGGTCTGCGCCGCCTGGCTGACCGGTGCGACGAAGCGGATCGGGCCGGGCACCGACCTCTTGCGGATCTACCGGCTCGACTGGCTGGTTTCCCGTCGCCAGGGCGACCGGGCCGCCGCGCCGCGGCGCACCCTCGACTGGATCTGCGACCAGCAGGGCCTCCGTGCCGCAAGCTGACGAACTCGTCCGCCGGGCCGACCGCTGGGTCTTCGGCGCCGAGGACGCCCGACGCCTGGCCTCGGTGCGGATCGGGCTCTGCGGCCTCCTGGCGCTGCGCCTGGCGGCGACGGACTATCGCGTCGTCGCCGCCCAGCCCGCGGCCCTCTTCCAGCCCGTCTCCTACATGAAGCTGCTCGGGCGGATGCCGTCCTCGGGCATCGCCGGCAGCCTCCAGGTCGTCGGCGTCGTCGCCGCGCTCATCGCCGCGTCGGGGCTGGCGGTGCGGTCGAGCCTGTCGACTGCGCTCGTGTGCTCACTGATCCTGAACGGGATGCTGAACAGCACCGGCCGCGTCATCGTCGGCGACGCGGTGCCGACGCTGTGCCTGCTGGTGCTGCTGGCCTGCGGCGCCGCGGCGGGCGATGCGTGGACGATCCGCCCCGCGCTGCGTCGAATGCGGGCCCGGTTCTCGGGGAAGTCGCCATCCGATCCGCGGGGCGCGGTCCCGGTGGCGGCCGTGGGCCCACGCTACGGATGGCCGGTCCGCACCGCCATGGTCACCATCGCGCTGACCATCTTCTTCGCCGGGTTCCAGAAGCTGCGCTACTCCGGCCTGGACTGGATGACCGGCGACAACCTGCGCTGGATCCTCTACGCGTCGAGCGACCGCTCCCCGCACGCCGACGCGCTGGCGCTGTTCATCGCACGCCGGGCCTGGCTCGCCCACCTCTGTGCGGCGGCGACACTGCTCATCGAGACGGGCTTTCCACTCGTGCTGTTCAAGGCGAGGCTGCGCTGGCTCTTCGTCCCCGGCGTGGTGGCGATGCACGAGGCCATTCGCCTCGCCATCGGCCTCGACTACTCCGCCCAGGGGCTGACCGTCATCATCGTGTTCGTGAACTGGCCCGTCGTCGTGGCGTGGCTCCGGTCGCACCTTCACCGCCATCCACCAGGGCCGGGCGCGGCCTACGAGACGGCGGGGGCGGGTCGGCGCGACGCCAGGTAGGCCCGCAGCAGGTTGTCGGGGCGAGCCATCACCTCCGGGCGCTCCTGCATGTTCAGCACGCGCAGGAACAGGCCGTGGAGGTCGGCGTCCCGCAGTGTCGCCTTGGTGTACAGGTCGTTGATGCGGTGGGCGGCCGACACCCCGAGCGGGCGGTCCCCGGTCACGTGGGGCAGGCGGAAGTCGGCCGACGTGGCCAGGGACCACACCGAGTTGACCACCGGCCGGAGCCGTCGGAAGTAGCGCTCGGCCGGCTCGTGCGGCGACGCCCCCGACGCCAGATAGTCGCCGAGGGTGGCCGAGTGCAGGGCGGCCGAGGTCATGCCCTGCCCGTAAATGGGATTGAAGGAGGCGACTGAATCCCCCGCCGCGACCAGGCCGCCGGGAAGCCGCCGGCAACGGTGGAAGTCGCGTCGCACGCTTGCGGGATAGCGGTAGGTGGTGATGTCACCGATGGCATCGTCACGGTGGGCGAACTGCCGCAGCGCCGAACACGGGTCCTCCTCGAGCCGCGAGGCGAAGTCGGCCGGGTCCGAGGTCGGCCGGTCGTGGTGGTACGCGCCCAGCGTCACCAGCCACCGGTCACCCTCCACGGGGAACGCCACCGCGCCGCGGGGGCGGTCGAGGTTCTCGTCGATCGAGATGATGGCGCGAGCCCGCCCCAGCCGTTCGCCGGGCCCCCTGGCGTAGAACCGCGAGGCGTAGCCGAGGTCGACGTTGACCCTGCGTTGAGGTGGCGCCTCGAACCCGAGATCGGTCAGCCACGTGTCGATGCGAGTCGACCGGCCGGTGCAGTCGACCACCAGATCCCCGCCGATACGGTCCCCCTCCTGCTCGGCGCCGGACAGGGCGACCCCGTCGACCCGCCCGGCGACGGTCGTGAGCGCCTCGGCCCGTCCCTGCACGATCCGGATGCCCTTCACGGCGCTGACGCGCCGTCGCAGGTGCCCCTCGAGGAACGGCCTGGTGCAGGCGACTCCCTGGCCGATGCCCGACGGGGGCTTGCGCATCCCGTTGACGTACCAGTGAAGGTCGATGCCCGGGTCGGCGACCTCGGCGCCGTCGTCGACCATCTCCTGGGTGATGCCGGGGAACAGCGCCTCGATGCGCTCGAGGCCCCGGGAGAGCAGGCCGTGGACCTGGTCACCCTGGGGGACGCCGCGCCGGCCGACGTCGCCCTCGGGCAGTTCGTCCCGCTCGACGATCACCACCTCGGCGGCGTGGTCGCTCAACACCCGCGCCACCAGCAGGCCGGCCACGCTGCCACCCAGCACCAGCCCGCGATCCATCAGCACTCCCGGTTCTGCGACGTGCGGCTCACGTTACGGCACACGACGACGGGTGAGGCCCCGACCACGGTCACGTCGGCGGCGTCGGCTCGCGGCAGCCTGGTCACCCTGCCGCGCCGTCCGCCGCCGGCCCGGTGGCGGTCAGGTGGGCGGCGCGGGTGGTCAGGTAGTGCTGCTCGCGCAGGTTGGTGGTGCGGGCGGCGGCGGCCCTGAACTCGACGACGGCGCCGGGGCGGTCCCCGACCAGCTCGAGGAGGTGGGCCCGGACCGAGTGGAGACGGTGGTGGTCACCGAGCCGGTCGCCGAGACCGTCGAGCAGGGCCAGGCCCTCCTCCGGTCCGTGGGTCATGGCCGCGGCCACCGCCCGGTTGAGCGTCACCATCGGATTGCCGGTCATGCGTTCCAGGAGGCGGTAGAGCGACAGGATGTCCGACCAGTCGGTGTCGGCATGCCCGGCCGCCTGGTCGTGCACGGCGGCGATGGCGGCCTGTACCTGGTATTCCCCGACCTGCCCGCGCTGGAGGGCGGTGGTGATGAGGGCCACGCCCTCGGCGATGAGCGCACGGTCCCAGCGGGTGCGGTCCTGCTCGGCGAGGGGGACCAGCTCGCCGTCGTCGCCGGTGCGGGCGGGGCGGCGGGCGTCGGTGAGGAGCATGAGAGCGAGGAGGCCGGCCACTTCCGGGTCGTCGGGTAGGGACGCATGGACGCTCCTGGCCAGGCGGATGGCCTCGCCGGAGAGGTCGCTGCGGGCCACGTCGCCGCCGCTGCTGGTGGCGTAGCCCTCGTTGAAGAGCAGGTAGAGGACATGGAGCACCGAGCGCAGGCGCCCGGCGCGCTGATCGGGGGAGGGGAGCGCGAACCCCTCGTCGGACGCCCTGAGCGTGGCCTTGGCCCGGCTGATCCGCTGGGCCATGGTGGCTTCGGGGACGAGAAAGGCGGCCGCGATCTCGCGAGTGGTGAGACCGCCGACCGCCCGGAGGGTCAACGGGATGGCCGCGCCGGGCGTGAGCGACGGGTGGCAGCACAGGAACATCAGGATCAGGGTGTCGTCGCCGCCCGGAGCCGGATCGGGCCCGGCGAGGGACCACGACGCCGCGATCTCCTCCCGCCGACGGCGGGCGTCGTCGCTGCGGTACCGGTTGGCCAGGCGGCGGCGGGCCACCCGGATGACCCAGCCCAGGGGGTTGTCCGGCTCCCCTTCGGTCGGCCACGTGGTGGCGGCGGCCAGAAGGGCTTCCTGCACCGCGTCCTCGGCGTCGGCGAAGTCGCCGTAGCGGCGGAGCACGGCACCAAGGGCCTGCGGCGCCAGCTCACGCAGCAGGCCCTCGGTGCGCGCCGTGGTGGTCACACCTCGGGGTCGGGGGCGCTCAGCACCTGGCGGACCTCGATGGCCTGCCGGACCGGGACCCCGTCCGCCCCGGGCGCCGCCGACGCCCGGGCGGCGATATCGATGGCCCGCTCGACCGTCTCCACGTCGACCATCCGGTAGCCGGCGAGCAGCTCCTTGGACTCCGGGAACGGACCGTCGGTGATCACCGGGGCCCCTGTCCCGTCCGAGACCACGAACCGAGCCGCCTCCGGACCGGCCAGGCCCTGGGCGTCGACCAGCTCACCCAGTTCCGACAGCTCCCGGTTCAAGGCGATCTGGAAGTCGATGTGGGCCTTGATGTCGGCGGGCGCCCACTCGCTCATGGGCACGCAGCCCGAGCCGACCTCGCCGTAGTTCTGCAGCAGCATGAATCGCATGTCTCCATCCTCCATGGTCGGGCGGGGCCCCGGTGGCACCGCTCACCCTGA
>JALYYN010000197.1 GCA_030946525.1 Actinomycetota bacterium
CCGGCGGCCCCGGCCGGTGGCCGCGGGCGCGCCGATCGCCGCGGCGCCAGCGGAGACGGGCTCGGGCGGCCTGTTGCGGGCGCTGCTGGAGCAGGGTCGGTTGGAGGAGGCCGACGCCGAGATGGCCGACGCCGGCGGTGGCGCCGACGCGACCACGTGGACGACCATGCGGGCGCTCCTCGACGGCCAGCGCCCGGCGGTGGCCGCCGGGCTGGCGGCGATGCTGGACCTGGCCCGAGCGTCGGGCGAAGCCTGCACCTGGGACCGCTACTGGACACAGCGGTGGTGGGCGGCGCTGGAATGGGGCGACGAGAACGAGCGCTACGAGGTGCTCGACCACTGCAGGACCCGGGCCTACCGCCACGGCGACCTGGCCTGGTGGGGCCGCCTGACCTTGTCCCTGGCCGGTCTGGGCAGGACGGAGGAGGCCGTCCGGGCGTTCGACGAGGCGCACCGCCTCCTGGCCGGGTCGGCTCCGTCCGACGTTCGGCTCGACGTGCTCAGTGACCTCGTCGAAGGGGCGGCCGTACTGGGCGACGCGTCGAGGATCGTGCTCGCCCACCGGTCCGTCGACTGGCCGGAGGGACGGCTGGTCGTCGTAGGCCCCGCTGTGCTGTGCAAGGGCTCGGTCGACCGCTACCGCGGCCTGGGCCTGGCCGCCGCCGGGCGTTGGCCGGAGGCGGGGGACTGCTTCCGCGCCGCGGCCGAGGTCCACCGGGCCCTCGGGGCCGGCCCCCTCCTCGACCGGACCCACCGCCAGGCCGAGCGCTGCCGGAGTGCCGCCTGACGCAGGTCAGGCCATTCACCCCGCCTGACGCAGGTCAGGCCATCACTCGCCGAGGAGCAGCCCGGCCAGGTCGGCGGCGTTGACGGCGGCATCGTCCCGCCAGCAGTTGTTCATGAGGACGTGGACCTCCCGGGCCGACGCCGCCATCTCGTGGATCCTCGGGACCCACTCCCGCAGCTCGTCGGCGGAGTAGCGGTACCGGAACCGCTCGGCCGCTGTCGTGATCTCGGCGTCCTCCCATGTCGCGGTGTTGCGGCCGTGGAAGCGGACGACGGCCAGGTCGGACGTGACGGCCACGACCGGTGGCATCGACGAGGGGAACCCGGCGGGCTCGTCGACGCAGACGAAGCTCACGCCCAGCTCCTCGAGCAGCTCCAGGGTCGGCTCGCAGTCGCCCCCCTCCAGCCAGCGGGCGTGGCGGAACTCGACGCAGAGCCGGAAGTCGCGCAGCCGGCGGACGGTGTCCCGGATGGCCTGGCGGTTCTCGGCCTTCGGGCCGAACCACCGGGGGTACTGGAGCAGGACGGCCCCCAGCCTCCCGGCCTGCTGCAGGGGCACGAGGGAGTGCCGGAACCGGTCGAAGGCCTCGTCCAGGGCGTCGTCGGGCAGGTAGTGGGAGTAGAGCCGGCGCTTGTCACGGTGCTCGGGCGGCACCGCCGACTGCATGTCGGGCCACAGGGAGTTCGGGAACGTGGGGTGGCCGGTGAGCAGCGACCAGGCCTTGACGTTCATGGTGAACCCGGGCGGCGTGCGTTCGGCCCACGTGGCCGACAGCTCGGGCGTGGGCGGGAAGTAGTAGGTGCTGTCGACCTCGACGATTGGGAAGCGGCTGGCGTAGAAGGCCAGTCGCTCCGCCGCGGTCATGGTCCGCTTCGGGTACCAGTCGGTCTCCTTGACCAGCGTGGCGTCGGTCCACGAGCAGGTGCCCAACAGGACGCGGCTGCCGCCCAGGTCGATCGCCGGCGCGACCGGCGCCGCAGGATCTGCAGGCACCGGCTCAGTTGGGCGGGGCCAGCGGGCCGGAGTTGCGCAGGACGTCGGCGAAGGCGCCCGCCACCGCGGCGTGGCCGGCGTTGCTCAGCGACG
This sequence comes from Actinomycetota bacterium, assembly GCA_030946525.1. Lineage (GTDB taxonomy): Bacteria > Actinomycetota > Acidimicrobiia > Acidimicrobiales > AC-14 > CADCTB01. The sequence continues at coordinate 1,874 of JALYYN010000197.1, forward strand.
CCCCGTCGGCGTTGAGCAGGCCGGCGTCGGTCCCCGCCGACCGTGCCGCCGTCACCACCGCGTGGAGGTCGACGAGCAGGGCGCCCTCGCGCTGGGCGACCCGCCCGATCGCCGCGTTGTAGGCGTCGACCAGGGGGTTCAGCTGGTCGGGCGGGGGCAGCGTTCCTCCGTTGCGACCCGGGAGGTTCGGGCTCAGCCGGTCGAGCGGCGGCGTGTTGGCGATCAGCACCCGGGTGGCGCCGTTCCGGCGCAACGTCCTGACGAGGGTGTCGAGCTGGCCTTCGTAGTCGGCCGGGCTGACGCCGTGGGCCAGGTCACTGACGTTGAGCCACACCGTGACCAGGTTGGGGCGCACCAGCAGGGCCTGGTCCATCTCCTCGGCCAGGGCCTGGGCCACCGTCGCCCCCGGGATCCCCATGTTCACGAAGATGGCCCCCGCCGGCAGGGCGGTCCGGTGCAGGATCCGGGGCCACGCGTCCCGGAGGGGCTGGTCGGCCCCCGCGCCGGTGGTCTCGCCGGCGCCGACGGACACGTACACCGGCGCCGGACCGGTGTCGGCCGGCGGGGGGAGGACGACCGGGTGGCTGACCGAGCAGGCGCCCGATGCCATGAGGGCCAGGGCGACGAGCGCCACCCGGACCCGGGGCCCCGCGGCGAGCCCCCTCACGCCGACTCCATCGCCTCGCGGGCCGGCAGCCGGGCCGCCCGCCGGGCGGGCAGGGCGCCGGCCACCAGGGCCAGGAGGGTGGAGCCGGCCACCGCGGAGACCAGGATGCCAAGCGGGAAGCCGAGCTTGACCCCGGCCAGGCCCTGGGCGGCCAGGTACTGGTTGACGACGGCGCTCACACCCAGGGCGGTCCCGAACCCGCCAGCGGTCCCGACGGTGCCGCCCACCAGCCCCAACGCCCCGGCCTCGAACAGGAACACCCGCTGGACGTCGCGGTCGCGCGCCCCGATGGCCTTGAGCACGCCGATCTCCCGGCGCCGCTCGCGGACGGCGGCCAACAGGGCGTTGGCGATCCCCAGGGAGGCGATCACCAGGGCGATGATCCCGATGGCGCCCAGGACGATCTCGACCACCCGCAGGTAGCGCTGGACGGTGGCCACCAGGTTCTCGGGGGCGCTGGTGGAGTAGCCCAGGTCGGTGATGTCGGAGCGCACCTTGTTCACCCGGTCCAGGCCCCTGGCGATGACGAACAGCCCGCTGTACTGTGAGGTCGGGATGTCGAGGCGGCCGCCGGCGTTGCCACCTGCCGCCGTCCACGCCCGGGCCGCCCGGGCCTGCTCGATGGAGACGATGAACTGCCCGGGGGCCGCCTCCTGGGCGACGACGCCGACGATGGTGAGGTGGATCCAGCGGCTGCGGAAGCGCTGTTGCTGCCCGGAGTCGGCGAACACCCGGGGGGCCCCGAGCTCGACGTCGGTGCCGACGACGGCGGCGGCCTGCTTCTTGGTCAGGCCCATGCGGCTGAGGTAGCCCTGGGTGACGGCCACCTCGGTGAGGGAGTCCGGGACGGGCAGGCGGCCGGAGAGGACGCTGATGGGCAGCTGGAGGGCCCGGCTGAGGTCGACGCCGATCATGACGTCGGCGAAGGGATCGGGCGTTCTGACCCCCGGGATCGTCGTGCGCGGCGATGTCGGCCGGGTGGGCTCGGAGCCGGTCGGGGCCAGCGTGGACGGTATCGGCGGCAGGCGGGCCAGGATCTGGGGGTTGGCCGGCGGTTCCGGGACCACCGCGTTCACCGGGCTGGCCACGATGGGCAGCACCTCTTTGACGTCCGGGAGGGCGGTGATGCGCCCCCGGATGTCCTCGCCCAGATCCTTGGGCGGGCCGGCCTTGGGGTTGTCGTTGTCGATCTGGGAAGGGTCGACGGCGGCGGCGGCCACATTGATGCCGGCCAGCGGGCCGCCCTTGGACAGCTCGGAGAGGACCTTGGTCCGGGCCGTGCCCGCGATGGTGACCAGGGCGGTGAGCAGGGTGGCGGCCAGGGCCACGGCGAGCACGGTCAGCACCGACCGGCCGAAGCGGCGGCGGATGCTGGTGGCGGCGAGGGCGGCGGCGTCCCGCCACCTCATCGGCGCCGGCCGGCGCTGCGTGTCATGCCGGGGCGCCGACCGGGAGGCCCCGGTCGAGGGTGATGCGCTGTTCGGCGCGGGCGGCCAGCTCCCGGTTGTGCGTGACCAGGACCAGCGTGCAGCCGAACTCGCGCCGGACCGCCTCCAGGAGCTGGATGACCATGGCCGCGGCGTCGTCGTCGAGGTTGCCCGTGGGCTCGTCGGCCAGGAGGAGCCGGGGCCGGTTGACCAGGGCGCGGGCGATGGCCACCCGCTGGCGCTCGCCGCCCGACAGCCGCGACGGCCGGTGCCCGGCCCGCTCGGCCAGGCCGACGGCGCCCAGC
>JALYYN010000200.1 GCA_030946525.1 Actinomycetota bacterium
CGGCCGGGGCGGACGCAGTCGTCGGCGAGGCGTCGCCCGGCGTCGGCCGGGGCTGAGCGGTGGGCCGGTTCCTCCTCGCTGCGGTGGTGGTGGCGGTCGCCGCGGTGGTGGCGGTCATGGTGGAGCGCCGCCGCCCCGACCCGCCCACCCAGGGGCCGCCGTCGGAGACGTGGCCGGCGCCGACCCAGCTCGACCGGGCCGACTTCGACCGCCCCGACGCCCCCTGGCTGGTCGCGGTGTTCACCTCGGGAACCTGCCAGTCCTGCGCCGAGGCGCTCACCCGGGCCGAGGTGCTGCGCAGCGAGGCGGTGGCCGTGGAGGACGTGGAGCACACCGCCCGCGGCGACCTCCACTCCCGCTACCGCATCGAGGCGGTGCCCACCATCGTCGTCGCCGACGCCGATGGGGTGGTCCAAGCGTCCTTCGTAGGACCACCTTCGGCCACGGATCTGTGGGCCGCAGTGGCCGGCGCCCGCGACCAGCAGGACGGCGGGTGACTCGCAGTCGGCGTCAGGAGGGGAATCCGGCGGGCCCACGCTCCTCGGGTCCATTCGCCCGTACGCCTCCTCAGGCAGTCCCGCCGTACTGGCGCCGGCGCCACCCCTGAAACACGGCGGAGCGCAGCTCGTCGAGGCTGGCTCCCGTCAGCGTCTGCAAGCGGCGGCGCAGGATGGCCAGGACGGCGAGGTCCTTGGGGCGGCCGGCCGCCTCTTTGGAGCGCACCACGTCGGCCAGCGCGGCCACCGCCAGATGGTGGTCGCCGATTCGACCACCACGGCGTTGGCGGCCAGGTCCTCGTAGCCCTCGGTGCCGCTCGGCCGGAAGCTGACGTCGAAGTCAAAGACCGGCTGTCTTGGCCGCCGTGGCCAGCCGTCGAAACTCGGCGTCCACGAAACGACGGTCCTCCTCGACCCGCTCGCGCTGATAGCGCTCCCATCGCTCCCGGTCCCGGGGCGGCTCCCGCCGGAACTGCTCGGCCAGCACGTCGTCGTGGTCGTCATAGGGGGCCAGATGCATCCGCAGCTCGTAGCCGGCGGCCTTCAACAGGCGCAATAGCGTGGCCAGTGTTGGCTGGCGGCGGTCCCGCTCATACGCCGACACCATCGACGCCGGCACGCCCGCCCGGCGCGCCAGCTAGGCCTGGCTGAGCCCCGCCTTGTCCCGCGCCAGTCGCAGCAGCCCCGCCGCCGGCGTTGGCAGCTCGTCGTAGATGCTCACAAATACGATTGTATCTCACGGTTCCGTCATGGCCGTCAGCCGCAGCGGCCGATGGGGAGGGCGCGACAATGGTGCGAGAGCCGGTGCGGTCGCACCTCGATCTGCGTGCCGTCGACGCCCGGCCCTGGTGTTCGTCGCGGATGATTTTTCCGGTATCCCCGACTTCAGGGCCAGTCGATCCCGGCGGTCAGGTCGGCGGCAGAGACGGCGAGAAGATCGCTCTTCTCCGACTCGACGAAGGCCGGTCCCTGCGTCGTCGGCCGTCGGAAACACCGCACCGCCCGTTGGGCCGGGTCGGCCACGATGATCTCCTGGACGCCATGGGCGGCGTAGAAGTCGAACTTGGCGAACGTCTCGTCGTCGGGAGAGACGATCTCCACGACGACGGCGGCGCTGGGAATCCAGGTGCCGCTCGGCGGCGTGCGATGACAACCACCATCGGGCACCCGGTAATTGGTCGGCCCGTCGCCGAGGTTGAAGGCGGTGGTGGCGTACATCCCAGCGGCCTTGGCCAACGGGCGCAGCAGGCCGACGAGCTCGCTGTCGACCATGGCGTGGGGACCACTCGGTCCTGGGCTCATGTGGTATTCCCCGTCCCACACCTCGTCGAAGCGGTCCTGGCCGAGGGCTCGACGGCGCTCGATCATGGCTTCGAGCTCCGGATTGGGCCCCAGGACGACCGTTCTCACCACGGCTGACGATACCCCCGCGCCCGCTACTTGCGGATTTCCACCGGCACGCCGAGGGGCAGCATCTTGGCCAGCGTGGTGATGCCCGTGTTGCTCATGCGGATGCAGCCGGCACTGACGTCCTTGCCGAGCGAGGAGGGGTCGTTGTTGCCGTGGATGCCGATCACCGCCTCGCCGCCGGCGAAGGTGGTGAAGGCGTCGGAGAACCCGGAGAGGCCGTAGGCGTAGGGGCCGTAGACCGTGTTCGGGTTCGGCGGCTGGAGCAACTCCTTGGTGTAGAACTTCCCGCCCGGCGTGGGCGCCGTGCTCCGGCCCACCGCCACAGGCTCGCTGAGCACCGTGTTGGCGCCCTTGAGCACGGTGATCCGGTGGGCGTTCAGCTCGACGATGATCTTCCAGTCGTGGTGGCTGATGTTGACGTCGGCCGCCTTGATCCACCCGGTGCTCCCGTTGGGCCGCACCGGCAGGTCGACGTTGAGCCAGTCCCCCTGCGCCTGCTCGATGAGGAAGACCAAGGGCCCGCCGATCGGCGTCGGGTTGGCGAGGCTCTGGCTCGAGGTCGCGGTGTCCGACGGCTGGGGGTACACCTTGACCGACGCGACCTTGGCCGTGGCCACGTTGCTCATGTTCGGGTCGAAGGCCGGAACGGTGGTCTGGCTCGTCACCACCGGCTGGGCGGCGCCCTTGGCCGCCTTGCCCCCGCCGCAGGCCGAGGCCAGTAATCCGATCATGAGGATGATCGAGGGGAGGACCAGGCGGGACGAGCGGCGATTCACGCAGGGCAGTTTACGCCAGAACTCGCCGTTGGACGAGGCGCCTCGGGGAGGGGATCGGAGGGCCGACCGTAGATGTGTTCATCTACAGTTCTGTATACTCGCTGGTATGAGCACGACGATCCGAGTCACGGAGCGAACTCGTGATCGCATCACCGCCCTGGCGAATGTCACCGGCCGCCCGGTGAACGCGGTCGTCGAGGAGGCGCTGGACGCCCTGGAACGCCGGAACTTCTTCCATGCGTTCAACGAGCGCTACCGCGACCTCCGTCGCGATGCGGACGCGTGGGCGGACATCGAGGCCGATCGGGCTTCCGAGTCCGCCGTATTGAACGACGGCACGTGACCGTTCGAAGGGGTGAGGTGTGGCTACTCGACTTCGGTCAACCCATCGGGAGGGAACAAGCCGGCCGGCGGCCCGCCATCGTCGTGTCGGATGACGGAATGAACGACGGACCTGCGGGCCTGGTGATCGTGGTCCCCGTGACGTCCATCCGCCGGGCGTTGCCTTCCCACATCGAGCTGGACGACCCGGCGACGGGGCTCGATGAGGTCAGCTACGCCAAGTGCGAGGACGTGAAGTCGGTGTCCGACCACCGCTTGATCGCCCGGCTCGGGGCCGCGCCGGTGGCGCCGATGTTCGAGATCGAACGCGTCCTGCGGTACCTCCTCGGGCTCTGACGGTGGCGGGCCCAGTTGGCCCGGAGGTGGCCGCCGCGTCAGCGAAGGGGTATCGCTGCCGACATGGCCAGCCCGAGCCCCTTGGCCCGGTAGAGGTCGCGCTCGACGACGACGGGCACCGTCGCCGTGACCAGGAGTGGGGTGGTGGCCCGCTTGAGCTGGGGGTTGATGTGCAGTTCCATCCGCTGCCCGGCCGGCACCTGTATCGACGACAGGTTGCCCACGAGCACGGGCGCTCCGTCGGCCAGGAGGTTCACCGTCACCAGCGCCGCCTGCGACCCGGGGTTCTGGACGATGACCCACTCGTCGGTGGTGTCGTCGGCGGCTCCGGCGGCGGTCGCCCAGCGCACGGCCGGGAGCCGGG
>JALYYN010000210.1 GCA_030946525.1 Actinomycetota bacterium
TCGACGCGGACGAGAACCTGCGGCTGCGCCACCGTTACGTCGACCTGCGGCGGCCGTCGATGCAGCACAACCTCCGGCTCCGGGCGGCGGTGAGCAGCGCCATCCGCCGGTCCATGGAGTCGCAGGGGTTCGTCGAGGTGGAGACGCCCACGCTGATCGCCTCCACGCCCGAGGGGGCACGGGACTTCGTGGTCCCGTCCCGCCTGCAGCCCGGCTCGTTCTACGCCCTGCCCCAGAGCCCGCAGTTGTTCAAGCAGCTGCTGATGGTGGGCGGCGTCGACCGCTACTACCAGCTGGCCCGCTGCATGCGGGACGAGGATCTGCGCGCCGACCGGCAGTTCGAGTTCACCCAGCTCGACGCCGAGGCGTCCTTCGTCGACCAGGACGACGTGATGGCGTTCATCACCACCACGGTGGTGGCCGCCATCGGCGCCGCCGGTCGGGAAGTCGACCCGGACATCCCTCGCATGAGCTGGCGGGAGGCCCAGGACCGCTTCGGCAGCGACAAGCCCGACCTCCGCTTCGGCATGGAGCTGGTCGAACTGACCGAAACCGTGGCCGGGACCGCATTCCGGGCCTTCCAGGCCCCGTGCGTCAAAGGCATCCGGGTGCCGGGTGAAGCGGCGATGACCAGGGCGCGGATCGACCGCCTGACCGACCAGGCCCGTGGTGCGGGCGCCGGAGGACTGGTGTGGCTGAAGGTCGAGGCCGACGGATCGCTGACGTCGCCGATCCTCAAGTTCCTCTCCGAGGCCGAGCAGGCTGCGCTTCCGAAGAGCCTGGGCGCCGAGGGTGGTGATCTGCTGCTGGTCGTCGCCGGCGATCGGCCGGTCGTCGACAGGGTTCTCGGGATGCTGCGCCTGGAGCTGGGCCGGCCGCCCGTGGGTGAGGGCGGGCTGCGGCTGTTGTGGGTCACCGACTTCCCGCTGTTCGAGGGCCTCGACGCCGACGGCCGGCCCATCCCGGCCCACCACCCGTTCACCATGCCCCACCCCGACGACCTCGACCGGCTCGACACCGAGCCTCTCGCCGTCCGTTCCCAGGCCTACGACCTGGTCCTGAACGGCTGGGAGCTGGGCTCCGGCAGCGTACGGATCCATCGCTCCGACATCCAGCAGCGCATCTTCTCCTTCCTTGGCATCGAGCCCGAGCAGGCCCAGGCCCGCTTCGGCTTCCTGCTCGACGCCTTCCGCCACGGCGCCCCGCCCCACGCCGGCTTCGCGTTCGGCATCGACCGCCTCGTCGCCCTGCTCGCCGGCGAGGAGAACATCCGCGAGGTCATCGCCTTCCCCAAGACCCAGTCCGGCGTCGACCCCCTCACCGGTGCCCCCGGCCCCGTCGACGCCCGCCAGCTGACCGAGCTCGGCCTCCGGCTCCTCCCCCCGCCCGCCTGACCCCGGCCGGGGCAGGTTTGGTCAATCGGGGGCCGCATAGGGCCGCGAACTGACCAAACAGGGTGGTGTCTCACCCTCCTGGCACGCTTTGACGCGTGATGAACCCCCGTGTGGCGCTCAATCAGATCGCCTGCAGGCACTACGCCCTGGTCACCGCTGATCAGGCTGTCGCCGCGGGTCTGAACCTTTCCCGAATCCGCCGGCGCGTGCGGTCGGGGGAGTGGGTCGTTGTTCGGCCCGGGGTATACAGCGTCGGCGGTGTTCCGCCGACCTGGACCCAGACGGTCGCGGCGGTGGCGCTGGCCACCCAACCGCGGGCATGGGTCTCCCATCGCACCGCGGCCCAGCTCTGGGGCCTGCCCGGGATCGAGGGCGAGGAGATCGAGATCGTCACCGACCTCCATCGGCGGGTGCGCCTCGACGGCGTGCGCGGTCACCGTTCCGGCGCACTCTTTACGGCCGACCTGACCCGCCTTCGCGGCATCCCGGTCACATCGCCCGCCCGAACCCTGGTCGACCTGTCGGATTCCCTGTCTGCAGACCGGCTGGGCAACGTCCTCGATCATGCGCTGCGAGTTCGCCTCGTCACCCTCGATGTGCTCCGGACCTGCATCGGTCGGCTCGGCGGTGGTCCCGGGCGGAAGCCGGCCGTCGTCCATTCGGTGCTCGCTGAACGCCTCCCCGGCTATGACCCGGGCGACAGCGACCTCGAAACCCGGGTGCTCCGAGCCTTGGTCGCCGCCGGGCTGCCCGTCCCTGTACAGCAGCACCGCGTGCGCCTCGACGGCCGGGCGTACCGGCTTGACCTTGCCTATCCCGCGCTCAAGCTGGCGATCGAGCTCGACGGGTGGGAGTTTCATGGCCGGCGCTCTGCGTTCGACGACGACCGCGCACGGGCCAACCTGCTCGTCGTTCACGGCTGGACACTGCTGCGTTTCACCTCACGCTCGACGGATGCCGAGATCGTGGCCATCGTCGAGACCGCCCGGCGGACGATTGTTCGATCGGGGGCCGCATAGGGCCGCGAATTGACCAAACGCTAGGTTGGGCGGGGATGGCCGAGGATCTGTTCGGGGCCGCGCTGCAGGAGCGGCTGAGCCGGCAGGCGCCGCTGCCGGCCCGGATGCGACCCGCCACCCTCGACGACGTGGTCGGCCAGGACCACCTCCTCGGGCCGGAAGGGCCGCTGCGGAGGCTGATCGAGGCGGACCGGATGTCGTCGGTGATCCTGTGGGGTCCTCCGGGGACGGGGAAGACCACGCTGGCCCGCCTGATCGCCGGAGCGACGGCGAGGTCGTTCGAGACGCTGTCGGCGGTGAGCGCGGGGGTGAAGGACGTCCGGGAGGTGGTCGAGCGGGCCCGCCGCCGCCTGGCCGAGCAGGGGGAGGGGACCATCCTCTTTCTCGACGAGGTGCACCGCTTCAACAAGTCCCAGCAGGACGCCCTGCTGCCCTCGGTCGAGGAGGGCCTGCTCGTCCTCATCGGCGCGACCACGGAGAACCCCTACTTCGAGGTGAACGCCCCGCTGCTGTCCCGCTCCAGTCTGTTCCGCCTCGAACCCCTGCCGGCGGAGGCGGTCCGCAGCCTGCTCGAACGCGGCGTCGACCACGAGAAGGCCCGGGCCGACGACGATGCGCTCGATCACCTCGTCGACCGCTCCGACGGCGATGCCCGCGTGGCTCTGACCGCCCTGGAGGTCGCGATCGCCCTGGCCGGGCCCGACCATCCCGTGCGCCTGGCCGAGGCGGAAGCCGCCCTGGACGCTCGCGCCCTGCGCTACGAACGCGACGATCACTACGACATCGTCTCCGCCTTCATCAAGAGCGTCCGCGGATCGGACCCCGACGCCGGGCTCTACTGGCTGGCACGCATGCTCGAGGCGGGGGAGGACGCCCGCTTCATCGCCCGGCGGCTGGTGATCCTGGCGTCGGAGGACGTGGGCATGGCCGATCCGACCGCCCTGCTGGTGGCCGACGCCGCCGCCCGGGCCGTCGAGTTCGTCGGCCTCCCCGAGGCCCAGCTCAACCTGGCGCAGGCCGTCATCCATCTGGCCACCGCGCCGAAGTCGAACCGGGTCATCACCGCCCTCGGACAGGCCCGGGCCGACGTCAAGGAGCGCCCGGCGGGGCAGGTGCCGCCCCACCTGCGGAGCGCGTCCTATTTCGGGGCCAAGAAGCTCGGCCACGGAATCGGCTACGAGTATCCTCACGACGACCCGCGGGGGTGGGTGCCCCAGGAGCACCGCCCGCCCGAGGTCGCCGGTCGGGTGTACTACCGGCCTTCGGACCATGGATTCGAACGGGAGGTCGCGGATCGCATGCGAGCACGTGAGGGCGGCGGCGCCGGCGACGGTCGGGCCACGCCACCCGAAGGGGATCCGAGGTGAGCCCCGGGGAGTTCGCGGCGACGGTGGCGTCGGTGTCGGCCGCCGTGCTGGTCGTGGCCGTGCTCTTCGCGGTCGGCTCGCTCATCCGCACGCTGGCCACCGCCCGCGTCGCCATCGACGATGTCCGGCGGGCGGCGGTGCCGCTGCTGACCGAAGTCCACGCCGCCGTCCGCCAGACCAACGGGGACCTCGTCCGCATGGAGTCGCTGCTGGAGACGGCCGAGTCGGTGACGGGGACGGCCGACTCCGCATCGCGCCTGGCCTACGCGGTCGTGTCCAACCCTCTGGTGAAGGTGCTGGCCTTCGCCTCGGGCTCGAGCAAGGCCCTGCGTCGGATGCGAAGCGGGCGCTGAGGATGTTCAAGCGGCTCTTCTGGCTGACCGTCGGCCTCACCCTGGGTTCCACCGGCTCCCTCTGGGTGATGCGCAAGGTCAGGCGGACGATCGAGCGGTTCGCCCCCGAGCGCCTGAGCCAGGACGTGGTCACCGGCGCGAGGTCCTTCGGCGCCGATATGCGGGCTGCGGTCGACGAGGGCCGATCCGGTATGCGCCAGCGGGAAGGCGAGCTGCGGGCCGAGTTGGAGCGCCGCCGGGCCACCCGGGACGCGTCGACCTGAGGTCCGTTACCGACCGGCGCGCTGCCAGGCGGCGAAGGCGTTCTTGACCAGGCGCATGGCCGGCTTGAGCTCGGGATGGTGGCGCTGGAGGACGGTGACCATCGAGTTCCGGTCGATCCAGCCCATGCCCGCCTTGGTGTAGATCTCGCGCCGGTAGTCGTCGGTGAAGAAGCGGTCGCTGTTGAGGCGCCTCGACGCCATCAGGACGAAAACCCGGAAGGCGGTGTCGCTGAAGGCGAATCCCTCGGGCCGGCGCTCCGCGTACATGCCCGACATGAGGTCGACCTGCTCGATGTCGCCGTAGACCTTCCGGAGCTCCTCGGCCCAGACCGGGTTGTCGGTCAGGGCCGCGAAGGTCCTGGCCGGCTTCAGGTGCAGGAGGCGGCGGAACTCGTTGTACCGGGGGACGCCCTGCTCCCGGGCCCGCAGGATGTCGAGCGCGGCCATGTCGACCAGCTTGCCGTCCGGTCGCACGAACTCCTGGAGGAAGCGGGGGAAGTTGTGCAGCGTGACCAGGCCTGGATGGAGCGTGCCGAATGAGTAGAACAGGTCGGTGAGGGAGACCTTCTCCATGTACGCCAGCGCCCCGGGACCGGCCAGGTCGCGCAGGGTGACCTCCTCGATCAGGCCGTCGTCGGCCGTGGACCGCAGGCTGTAGTCGTCGGGAACCAGCGGGTGCATGCGGTAGACGGCGACGAACTCCTCGGTCAGGGAGTAGGGCACCCCGTAGTGCTCGGTGGGTGACCCGGGAATCCCGCTGATGACCTCGTTCCTGCTGATGCGGCCGATCAGGTTGTGGAGCCGCTCACCGGTGAGGCCCCACCAGTTCACCCGCATGGCCAGCCGGGTCGTCGGGTGGGCGATGACGGTCGGCGTCCATTCGACGGTGTGGATCTTGGCCATCAGCGCGGCGTTGACCAGGCGGGCGTGGCCGAACAGCTCGTCCTCGGTGAGCGCCGGGTACTTCGACTTGAGCATGTCGCAGATGGCGTTGTGCTCCCGGGCGAACAGGCTGTGCAGCATGGCCAACCCCAGCCAGAACCCGGGCACCATGGTCGGGCTGACCTGTGGGTCGGTCGGGTAGGGGATCGACCCGTCGGGACGGACGTGCAGCTTGCCGTCGACGCCGGTGCGGATGAACTGCTGCTCGGCGAGGTTGGCCCCGTAGATGCTCGACGCGTCCCACCAGGGCGACACCGTGTTCTGGTAGCTCGGCGGAAGATCGCTCGGTCCGGGCGGCCGGGTGGGGTCGGGCCGGGTCCGCATGATCGGCATCGGGTTCTCGGGCCAGGGGTCGTCCGGGCGCAGCGGGACCTGCCACGGGCTCTCCGCCGGGCTCTTCCCGTGGCTGAACCAGTCCCGGATCATGAACTGGAGCCAGGAGGCGGCCAGGGCGTTCGCCGCCGTGGCCGGTTGGAACTGGTCGCGCGTCATGAGCGACCTGCTGACCTCCCGGGGGCTGGGTTCCATGATGCCGGGCAGGGGCTCTGGGAAGGTGTCCTCGATCGGGACGTTGCGGCCGAAGCGTGAGCCCACCATGCCCATGGACGGCTGCGCCAGGTCGTTGTAAGTGCCGTCCTCGGTCCGGAACCTGCGGGCCTCGTCGGTCAGCGGCGCCACCGGCGCCACGTCGATCGCGGGCTGGCCCGCCGTGTCGAAGAGGTTCCGCTTGCGCAGCACGTCGCGGGTGCCGATGAGGACGAGGATGCCCAGCGGCGTCGGCAGGCGGTCCCACCCGAGGCGGTGGTCGACGGCCTGGGCCAGGCCGTCGTAGACGCGCCAGAAGAACGACTGGTGATAGCCCGATGCGCCCCCACTGGCCACGGCTTCCCCCCGCTCGAAATCTGCGGGGACGGTAGCCCATGGTCCCGCGCTCCGCCGGATGGGCGGGCGGCCACAGCCGGTACCATCCGATCGATGATCGTCGGGGTCCCCAGGGAGACCAAGGAAGGCGAGCACCGGGTCGCCATGACCCCCGACGGCGTCCGGGAGCTCGCCGCCCACGGCCACGAGGTGCTCGTCGAGTCCGGCGCCGGCGCCGACTCGTCCTTCCCGGACCGGGACTACGCCGGAGCGGGCGCCAAGGTCGTCGGAGCCGACGACGCCTGGGCCGCCGACCTGGTGGTCAAGGTGAAGGAGCCCCAGGCCGCCGAGCTGACCTACCTGCGCCACGATCTCGTCCTGTTCACCTACCTCCACCTGGCCGCCGAACCGGAGCTGTCCGCCGCCCTCCTCGCCGGCGGCACCACCGGCCTGGCCTACGAGACGGTGCAGGTGGACGGCGGCGCGCTGCCGCTGCTGGCCCCAATGAGCGAGGTGGCGGGTCGGATGGCCACCCAGATCGGCGCCCACTTCCTCGAGCGCGACGGTGGTGGGCGGGGGGTGTTGTTGGGCGGCGCGCCCGGCGTCCGCCCCGCCCGGGTCGTGGTCATCGGCGCCGGCAACGTGGGGTGGAACGCGGCGTGGATCGCCCAGGGCATGGAGGCCGAGGTCCTCCTGCTCGACAAGAGCCTCGACCGCCTGCGCTTCGTGGACCAGATCCACAAGGGCCGGATCATGACCCTGGCGTCCAACCGGGGCGCCATCGAGCGGGCGGTGGCCGACGCCGACCTCGTCATCGGGGCCGTGCTCGTTCCCGGCGGCCGCTCGCCCACGATCGTCACCGAGGACATGGTGCGGGGGATGAAGCCGGGGGCCGTCATCGTCGACATCGCCGTCGACCAGGGTGGGTCGGTCGAGACCATTCACGAGACGACCCACGCCGCGCCGGTGTACGAGCGACACGGGGTCCTCCACTACGGCGTTGGCAACGTCCCCGCCGCCGTGCCCCACACCTCGACGTACGCGCTCACCAACGCCACTCTTCCCTACGTCCTGGCCGTCGCCGAGTGGGGCCCGTACGGGGCCGCGGCCCGCGATCCGGCCCTGCGGGCGGGGGTGAACACCGCACGGGGACAGATCACCAACCGGGCGGTGGCCGAGGCCCTGGGCCGGTCCTGCGCCGATCCGCTCGCCGTCCTCGCCGGGTAGAGGTGGCCGCGGAGACCGGTCATCAGATCGACGAGCTGCTGTCGTGGCTGGCGGTCGAACGGGGGCGATCGGCGAACACCGTCGCCGCCTACCGGCGGGACCTGGCCGCCTACGACGAGTTCCTGGACGGGCGGGGGTTGGGCGCCGGAGAGGTCACCGAGGCGGTCGTGGAGGACTACCTCGCCTTCCTGCGCGCCGCGGGGCGGGCGCCGGCGTCAGTCGCCCGTGCCCTCGTCTCGGTCCGCTCGCTCCACCGCTTCCTGGAGGACGAGGGACGGTCGGCGACCAATCCGGCCGAGGAGGTCGCCCGTCCGAAGGTGCCGTCGGGCCTGCCCAAGGCCCTGTCCGAGGAGGAGGTGGGCGCGCTCCTCGGCGCAGTCACCGGCGACGGCCCCGTCGCCCGGCGTGACCGGGCGATCCTCGAGATCCTCTACGGGTGCGGCCTGCGGGTCTCGGAGCTGGTCGGGCTCAGCCTGGGTGACCTCGATCCCGCCGCCGGGCTGCTGCGCGCCTTCGGCAAGGGGGTTAAGGAGCGGGTCGTCCCCGTGGGACGCCTCGCCTCCGAAGCTCTGGCCGCATGGCTCTCGGATGGGGGGCGCCCGGAGCTGGTCCCCGACCGGTGGGCCCGACGGGGCGACGCCGAGGCCGTCTTCCTCAACACCCGGGGCGGCCGGCTGTCGCGCCAGGGCGCCTGGGGGATCGTCCGCCACCACGGCGACACGGTGGGACTCGGCGACCGGCTGTCGCCCCACGTGCTCCGCCATTCCTGTGCCACGCACATGCTCGACCACGGTGCCGACATCCGCGTCGTCCAGGAGCTCCTCGGCCACGCCTCCATCTCGACCACCCAGGTGTACACCAAGGTTTCCGCCGGGCGCCTGCGCCAGATCTACGACGCCGCCCATCCGCGCGCCAGATTCGGGACACACGAGTAGGGTGGCCCGGTGTTGAGCGACGCGACCCTGTCCGACCTGCGGGCCGAGCTGGAACAGGAGCGGTCCGACCTCATGGCCCGGCTGGGGGAGATGGGCAGCCTGAGCGACGGCGAGATCGCCTTCGACCAGAACTTCGCCGACTCCAGCCAGGTCACCGCCGAGCGGGGCGAGGTCGAGGCCCTGGCCGGGTCGTTGCGGGAGTCCCTCGGTGACGTCGAGGCCGCGCTGGTGAAGTTGGACGACGGCAGCTTCGGCGCCTGCGAAAGCTGCGGCCAGCCGATCCCGCCCGCCCGCCTCGAGGCCAAGCCCGCCGCACGCCTGTGCATGGAGTGCGCCTCCCGGCGCTGATTCGCGCCGGACCGACCACGGTCAGGTCAGGTCGGTCAGGCCACGAGGATCCGTAGCACCGCGGTCGCCAGGTCGGCGAGCGCATCGCATCCGCCCTCGGCGTGCGGCATCGAGGCGGACAGCAGCCAGCGCCGCCCGTCGGGCGCCTCGATGAGGGAGACGTCCAGGCAGTCCAGGCCGTCGGCGTCGCCGGGCTTGTCGTAGATCCTGGCGTCGGGGCCGACCACTGCGGCGACGGGCGCGGGAAAGAAGCCGTCGGCGTCCAGGAGGGCCTGGCGGAGGGCGGCGATGTCGCTCGGATCGAGAGCGAACCGCTCGTAGGCCGGCAGCTCGTCGTTCAGCACGATGCGTCGCACGGACTCCGTCATCTCGAACAGGTTCGAGCAGTTGCCCGCGTCGCACTCCGGATCGAGCTTGGCCGGCCGCTCGGGGACGTAGGTGCGCCGGTCCCCCTGGTCGAAGATCATCGGCGGCGACGTCTCCAGATCGTCGTTGTCGTACGGGCGGGTGATCGACGTGGCCGGGAACCCGTTGGCGGCGGTGAGGAACTGGTTGTTGAGCCGGTCCCGGCCCGCGATCTGGACGAGGAGGTCGTAGTCGTAGTTCGAACTGTCGCGGATGGCCGCCTCGTAGATCGACCGCAGGGTCCGCGCCTTCTCGCCGATGTCGAAGACGACGAGGGCGTCGCCGGTGAAGCCCAGCGTCCGGGCGAAGTCCAGCGCGCCGAGGGCGGCGAGGACCTTGATGGACGAAGCCGGCCAGAACCCCTCCCCGAGCGCCCCGCCACCTGCCTGCACCTGCCGGTACGACAGTCCATCAGGACCCCTCTCGATCACCGCGCCGTAGACCAGGGCGTGAGGTGGCATCTCGTAGCCGCCAGCGGCCAGCCGGGCGTCGATCGACGCCGGCTCGGGCGACGGCGCCGAGCGTGGCCGGGAACCAATCGCCCCGGCGGGCAGGGCCGCCGCCGCCGCTCCGCGCTGGGCAACGGCCGCCGGCGATGCTCCCCCGTCACTCGATCGCAGCACCACGACCGCAGAGGCGGCGACCAGCGCCATGACGATCAGGAGGGCATGCGCCCGGAGCAGACCGGGGAACCGGCGCGGGTTCACGCGCCGGCGGGCGCGCGTTATGGTGCCGCGCATCGGGTCGACCTTCCTGTCCTTGGCCTTCATCGAGTCCAACCGCATCTACGTGCCCACCGCCGACGTGGACAGTACCGTCGCTCACTACGTCGAGGTCCTCGGGGCCCATCTCCGGCGGAAGGTCCGGGGCATGGGCACGGTGGTCGCGTGTGTGGAGCTCGTCGATTCCGGGCCCCCCGATCCTGCTCTCCGGACATCTCGAGGGCGACGTGCCAGCGGCTCGCCGTCTACGAGCTGGTCCGGCCCGAGGCGGTCACCCATTTCGACGGCCATGTCGACGACTGACGGGGCCGCGCCGGCGGGGTCGGTGTTACGGCTCGGAGAACATGTTCTGCACGCACTCCTACCGGACGGCAAGGTGAAGGTCAGGCGAGCTTCACGGGAGTTCACGCCGAATCAACGCCCCGCTCATCTGCCGTTGCTTGAATCGGTCGCATGGCGAAAATCAGAGGTGCGCGCGCCGCCGGCTTCAGGCGCACCGTGGTCGTCGTGGGCAACGGCATGGTCGGTCACAAGCTGCTGGAGCTCCTGGTGGAACGGGGTGCCACCGCTGAGTGGGACATCGTCACCTTCTGCGAGGAGAGCCGTCCCGCCTACGACCGGGTAGGGCTCAGCTCCTTCTTCAACGGCTCCAGCGCGGAGGAGCTGTCCCTCGTCGCCCCCGGCTTCTTCGACCAGGCCGGCGTCACCATCCACCTCGGCGATGCGGTGGCGTCGATCGATCGGTCCTCCGCCCTGGTCCACTCCGTCAAGGGCAAGGCCATCCGCTACGACGCCATCGTGCTGGCCACCGGTTCGTACCCCTTCGTCCCGCCGGTGCCGGGCAAGGACCTGTTGGGCTGCTTCGTCTACCGGACCCTCGACGACCTGGAGGCCATCCGGGAGTACTCGCGCAACTGCACGGTCGGCGCGGTCGTCGGTGGTGGCCTGCTGGGGCTGGAGGCGGCCAACGCCCTGCGCCGGCTCGGCCTCGACACCCACGTCGTGGAGTTCGCCGACCGGCTCATGCCCGTCCAGGTGGACGAGGGCGGCGGCTCGGTGCTGCGACGCCGGATCGAGGACCTGGGCGTGGCCGTCCACACCGGCATGGCGACCACCGAGGTGATGGGCGACCGGGGCGGCCGGGTCGCGGCCATGCGGTTCAAGGACGGCGACGACCTCCCCGTCGAGATGGTCGTGTTCTCGGCCGGCATCCGCCCGCGG
>JALYYN010000212.1 GCA_030946525.1 Actinomycetota bacterium
TCCTTCGAGGCCTGCGTACGCACGGCAGACTCCCGCAGGTGGCTGGGATTGACTGCGACGCCGTATCGGCGGGACGGACTCGAAGCGATCATCGCCCTCCAATGCGGTCCCACTCGTCACGAGATAACTGCCAAGCAGGCGGCAGGGGCCTCACTGGTCCGCCGGGACCTGGTCGTGCACGAGACCCAAGCGGAGGCACCGGCCGGCGATGCCTCGATCCAGACGCTGTTCTCTGCGCTGGTTGACGATGAGCGCCGGACTGACCAGATATGCAAGGACATTCACGATGCGGTGCAGGCGGGCCGAACTTGTCTCGTCCTGACCCAACGTACGGACCACATCGGTGCCATCGTGGCCCGCCTCGCGGTCCTCGGCGACGCCGCGCTGGTGCTGCGAGGTGGCCTCGGCAAGAAGGCCCGGGCTGCCGTTGCCGAGGCCATCACGAGCCGCTCGGAGGGGACTGGCATCGTGGTCGTCGCCACCGGCTCCTACCTCGGAGAGGGGTTCGACTGGCCCGAGCTCGACACCCTGTTCCTCGCCTTCCCTGTCGCCTTCAAGGGCAGGGTGGTCCAGTACGTCGGTCGTCTCCTGCGGACCCACGACGACAAGCACAACGTCGAGCTCCATGATTACGTGGACGCGCGGATTCCCGTGCTGGAGCGAATGCACCTCAAGCGCTTGCCGGCCTACTCCACGCTCGGCTTCGACGTCGGCAAGCGACGCAGACGACGCTGAGAGCGATTCCGCTCGAGGTCAATGTCGAGGCTTGTGTATTATACGAACGAGAGGGATGGCTGCCCGAGCGTGTGCACAAGCTCGACAACCGAGGCGACTTTTGTCCTACGGGAGGTCCGATACAGCACGACTCTGTAGCTGCCTTGCCGGCGATGTGCGCAGGCAACTCTCGGCTCGGAACTTGGCCGTCATCGGACACCCCTCTGCGGCGACGTCGGACCACACCATCGGGACTCGTTCGTCTTCGACGGACTCGGCGGACCCGCGCCGGCAGATGTACCGAGCCGGCTATGACACGATGGGGGGCGTCCACCGGGAACCGTCGGACGCCGGAAGCACCGTGACGGCGACACCTTCGGCGGTGCAGACGTCGAGGAGGTGCGGGTCGGCCGTCGCAAGGGGCTGCCGGCGGGACCGTGCGACCTCGGCGGCGACACAATCGGCGAGGCTCACCTGACATCGGGTCCGGTGGTAGTGCTGCGCCCGAAGTCTCCCGGCGGCCGCGCCGATCGTCGCATCAACGGAAACACCATTGATGAGGCCGAGCTGGGCAAGGTCCAGCGTCGCATCCTCCTCATCCGCGCCTGTGAGACGAACCAGGTGGTCAAGGACCTCAGCGACGCCAAGGGCAGTCATTGACGAATCCGCAGTTCCGAGGAGCGCCTTCACCTCCACCGCAGCTCGCTCTCCCTTGAGATAGGCCAGAACGGCATAGGCGTCGAGAACCGTCAACGCGACTTCGCTCGCCTGGCATCTTCCTCCCTGGCCTGCTGACGGGCCGGGGAGGTGGTTGGCCCGCGACCTCGGTACTTGCCTTCGAGCTCGTCGACCGGGTCGTTACCGAGTGGCCGCATGACAACCCTGTCTCCGAGATCCACCACCACGACATGGCGTGTATTCCAGCGCGCTCGGGTGTCGGCAGGGATGGAGACCTGGCCGTTCCGAGAGACGGTCATGACGTGAGCTTCATTCATGCAAGCATTGTATGCACGTCTGACATCGTTGTATAGCGTCGGGTTTCCCTTGTGGCCGTTCGGGCGTGCTGGCAGAGACACGACGACGTGTCCCGACACGCGTGCCCAGAACCCGCTCCGGCCAGCTCCGGGAATGTCCTACCAGTGCCGGTCGGGGATGGTCGCGAAGACTTCGCGACCCACCTGGGAACCGGCGGGACCGGGCGGTCCGGGTGCACGAGTTCGTCCATGGCGACGGCTCAGCCCGACCGCGTCGTTACTGGGCGCCGCCGTCGTGCCGTAGTCGGGCGGGTCTGCGGCGCTCCGGCCGTGGCGCGTTAGCGAAGGGACGGAGGAGGTTGAAAGTTGCCGGGCGTATTCAGTGGCACGGTCCCGACGGGGACGAT
>JALYYN010000222.1 GCA_030946525.1 Actinomycetota bacterium
CGACGGCTCTGGGTGCGCCTCCGGCGACCGGATGTCCCTGAACGCGCGCCCCATAGCGCGCGTGGGAGACGGGGACCCCGCGTGGCATAGGTGCCGGTATGTGGCGCGTTCGGATTATGGCTACGAGGCGCCGATCAACGCTTCGTTGTGTGGACCGGTCGTTCGGTGGGTCTCAGCTCAGACACCTACTCCGTGGCGGTGAAGAACCGCTCGAAGAGCGTCGCCGTCGGCGGAGATGTAGAGATCCTGGGTGACCAGCACGGCGGAGTGAACTTGAGCCGGGACACGTCCTCGATGCGAGGGCCAGGCTGGGCCAGGGCACAGGTGGCGAATACGTGGCGCAGGGAGTGGAACGTCCACGCCCACCTGCCGACGGGCCCGTGGGGCCAGCCGGCGGCAACGGCGGCAGGCTCGAAGGGTTTGCGCCGGTAGTTGGAGCGCCGGGCCCTGAGCCGCCGCTTGGCGGAGGAAACGCAAAGTCGAGGCGGCGTGCCCCCCGAGACATTCGGCGCTGGTTCCTACTCCCGCCCCCGCCGGCGAAGGCGTCGGTAGGATGGCGTAAGTCCTGGGCATCGGCGACCCGGGTTGTGGCAGAGAGGAAGGGGCGTACCGGTGGCACACGTCGAGAAGCGGGGCCCCGGCAGGTGGCGGGCCCGCTACCGGGACCCGAACAACAGGGAGCGGTCGAGAACCTTCGCCCGGCGGATCGATGCTGAGCGGTGGCTCACCTCGGTCGAGCACTCCAAGCTGTCCGGTGCCTACATCGATCCGGCCCTGGCCCGGGTGACGTTCGGCCAGTGGGCGGAAGAGTGGCTGACCACGCCGGGCAAGCGGTCGAGCTCCTGGGCCCGAGACGACTCCATCTTGCGCAACCACCTGCTCCCCACGTTCGAATCCCGGGGACTCGGCACCCTCAAGCCGGGCGAAATCCAGGCCCTCGTCAGCACCTGGACCGCCAAAGCCGCGCCCCGCACGGTCCGCCGACAGTACGACACCCTCAGGGCCATCCTCAACGCCGCAGTGGCGGCCGATCTCATCGCCCGCTCCCCCTGTCGGGGCATCCGGCTGCCGGCCACGACCTCAACCACCCGCCACGTTGTGGACGCGGAGGAGCTGGCAAAGCTCTCCGAGGCCATGGGCGAGTGCGGTCCCATGGCGTACCTGGGCGCCGTCCTGGGCATGCGTTGGGGCGAGTGCGCCGGCCTGCGGGTTGGCCGGCTGGACGTCCTGCGCTCCACCTTGCACGTCGCCGAGCAGTTCACCCGTGGGAAGGGTGGCGCCATGGTTCTCGAACCGCCCAAGTCACAGGCAGGGCGGCGCACCATGGCCGTCCCGGCGGCCCTCATGGCCCTGCTTGCTGATCATCTGGCTTGCCGGGGCCTTACAGGGGCCGACGCCGATGAGTGGGTTTTCAACGCCCCCGAGGGTGGCCACCTCGACTATGCCCACTTCCGCCGCCGGGTGTGGATCCCGGCCACCAAGGCCGCCGGCGTCGAAGGGCTCGAGTTCCATGACCTCCGCAGGGCCAACGCGACGGGCATGCTGCTCGACGGCGTCGACCTGAAGACCGCCCAGACGCGCCTCGGCCACAGCGATCCGCGGCTCACAATTGCCATCTACGCGCAGGCTACGACGGCCGCGGATGCCGCTGCGGCCGAACGGCTGGGGACGCGGTTCATGAAGTTCCCGCGGCCTGCTCGCGGCCTGGGGGCTGGCTGACCAACCAGCTGGTCAGGGCTGTAACGCCCTGACCAGCACTTTTGTGGTCGGGAAGGGGGGACTTGAACCCCCGGCCTCAGCGTCCCGAACGCTGCGCGCTACCAAGCTGCGCCACTTCCCGGAAACCCCCAGCTTACTTCAGCCGAGGGGGACGGTCACCGGGCGGTAGGAGGGGTCCTCGTAGGTGCCGCCTGCGAGCAGGGCGGTCACGGCGCGGCCGACTCGCATGGGGTCCAGGGGCTTGACCACCCAGCCCTGCACGTTCGAGCGGCGGGCGAGGAACACGTCGGCCCGGCGGTCGAGGAGCATCAGCACCGGGACCCTGGGCGCCCGGTTGGCTCCGGCCTCGAGGTGCAGATCCAGGGCGACGGCCATGCCGCCCATCCGCCCGATCTGGAGGTCCAGCACGATCAGATCAGGGGTGTGCTCGAGGACCGCGGGGCGCACGTCGACCCCGTTGTTCAGCTCCCGCACGGTGATGCCCGTGTCAGGCAGGCCGGCGACGACTTCCTCACGGACACGGGGCGAGTCGCTGACGATGAGCACCTCGGGCATGCCGGAGGGTACCGCCTCGACCCCACGGGTAGCATCGACTGGTGCTTCACATCGAGCTTGATAAGCGTGAGGACTACACCATCTGCCGTCCCGTCGGGGAGCTGGACGCCTACACCGTCGGCCAGTTCCGCGAGGCCCTCGGCGAGCTGGCGTCCGAACCGAAGCTCCTGATCGACATGTCGGAGGTCCCCTTCGTGGACTCGGCCGGCCTCGGCGCGCTGATCGGCGGTATCCGTCGGGCACGGGAGGCGGGGGGCGACGTGGCCGTGAGCTGCAACCGCCCCACCCTCGTCCGGCTCCTGCATACCACCGGCTTCGACCGGATCGTCACGGTGACCGACACCGTGGCCGAGGCGGCTGCGTCGCTGACCACCGACGACGACCAGTCGGCGGAGCGCCAGGCCAACTGACCGTCGGGCCGTTCCGCCCGGCCGCACAAGGCCCTGTCAACCGCCGAAGACGTACCTCGCGATCCGGGCCAGCCCGGAGAGGTCGTGCACGTCGGTCTCCAGCTCCGGCACCCGGACAGTGGGCGCGGCGAGGCGGGCGGCCAGTGCGGCGACGTGCTCCTCCTCGCCGGAGGCCATGCGGGCCAGCTCGGCCAGATTGCGGTAGAGCGGGTGGAGGGCGTCGACGCCCGCGCCGGCCGCAGGATCGACGGCCGGGAACCGGGGGTGCATCCGGTTGACCACCAGCCCCTGGACCCCGATGCCAGCGTCTTTCAGCCGCTCGGCGAAGAACTCGGCTTCCCGCGCCGCGTCCCGGCGCGGGGCGGTGACCAGCACGAAAGCCGTGGCCGGGTCGGACAGCAGGTCGAGCACCCGCTGGGCCCGCTGGCGGAAGCCGTCCTCCATGCCCTCGAACGCCTGGAAGAAGGTGACCGCGTCGGACACCACGTCGGCGCCCACCACCTTGCCGACGGTGCGCACGAACGCCTGGGTGGCCACGTTGACGGCCCGGAACCCGGTGCGGGCCGGCAGCATGAGCAGCCGGAACAGCCGGTTGTCGAGGAACCGGGTGAGCCGGCGGGGGGCGTTGACGAAGTCCAGGGCGTTGCGGGTGGGCGGGGTGTCCACGACCACCAGGTCGAAGCGCTCGTCGACGTGCAACTCGAACAGCTTCTCCATGGCCATGTACTCCTGGGTCCCCGACAGCGCCCCGGCGATGTTCCGGTAGAAGCGGTTGGCCAGGATGGCGGCGGCCTGGTCGGGGTCAGGGGCGTAGGTGCCGACGAGGGCGTCGAAGGTACTGCGGGAGTCGAGCATCAGCGCCCACAGCTCGCCCGGCCAGTCGCCCTCGATGCGCCGGGGGATGTCGGTGAGCGTGGCCAGCCCCAGGGCGTCGGCCAGGCGCTTGGCCGGGTCGATGGTCAGCACGACCGTCCGCCGGCCCTGGCGCGCGCCCTCGACGGCCAGGGCCGCGGCCACCGTCGTCTTCCCCACGCCCCCCGGGCCGCAGCACACGACGATCGACTTCCGGGCGACGACGTCCGCCAGCGCCGTTATCGGGCCACCCCCGTCCGGTAGCCATGGCCCCCGGTCGCCGGCAGCCGCTCGATCCCCTCGGCCAGGGCGGCGGCGAGGTGGTCGATGTCGGACGGGCCCAGGTCCACGCCGAACAGGGTCGGCAGATGGACCTGGGGGAGCGGCAGGGCGGCGGCCAGCCGGGCGACCTGCTCCTGCTGGAGCTCCTGGCGGCGGGCCCGGAACTCGGCGGCGGCAATCAGCACGTCGGCGTCCGCGTCGGTGAGGGTGAGCCCGGCTTCAGCGGTTGCCTTCGCCGGGTCGACATCCAACCCGCTGAGCACCGGGTACAGGGCGTTCACCACGACCGGCCCGAGGTCGACGCCCACCTTGTCCTCCAGGGCGAAGGCGGTCTCCACCACCTCGTTGACCGGGGTCTCCTCGGCCAGGGTGACGAGCATCACCCGGCACCGGGCCGGGTCGGTGAGCATGGCCAGGACGTCCTCGGCCTGGGCCCGCAGTGGCCCGCTGCGCACGATCTCGCCCATACCCCTCGGGCTCATGAGGAAGCTGACAGCGTGGCCGGCGGCGGGGGCGTCGAGCACGATGAGGTCGGCGGCGGCGGTGCGCTCGAGCTGCTTGACCTTGCCGAGGATGAGGATGTCCTTGATCCCGGGGGCGGCGGTCGATACGACCTCGACCAGGCCGCCCTTGACCAGCCGCCTGGAGATGCGCCGCAGGCCGTGCTCCTCCAGGTACTCCACCAGGGCGACGTCCGGGGTCAGATGCCGGGCCCGGACCCCCGGGGCCAGTTCCCGCTCGTCGTACTCCAGGTCCTCGGCGCCGAAGGCGGCGGCCAGGCCGGTCTTACCCTCGACCTCGACGATCAGGACCGACAATCCGAGCCCGGCGGCCATGCGGGCCAGTGCGGCGGTGACGGTGGTCTTGCCCACACCACCCTTGCCGGCGACCACCACCACCTTCGACTGGGCGCAGAACGTACGGAGATCCACCGGGACGAGCCTACGGGCGCATCCGCCGGCCCGGTACGTTGGGCGCATCCGCCGAGCCCTCCTCTCCCTGGTCGCCGTAGCGACCCTCCTGCTCGCGGCCGCCCCGTCGCCCGCCGGGGCCCGCCAGCAGCCCGCGCCCGCGTCGGGCTCGTCGGCGCCGGCCGGGGTGGTCGATGTCGTCGCCGTCGACGGGCGGATCGACCCGGTGGTGGTCGACTTCCTCACCCAGTCGGTGGCCGCGGCCGAGAAGGCGGGCAGCGAGGTCCTGGTCATCCAGCTCGACACGCCCGGCGTGCTCGTCGGCCGGGACACCTTCGCCGCGCTCACCGAGCGCATCCGCTCCGCCCGTGTGCCCGTGGCGGTCTGGGTCGGCCCGTCCGGCGCCCAGGTGGGCGGCGCGGCCGTCGCCCTGCTGGCGGCGGCGTCGACCGCGGGAATGGCCCCCGGAACCCACGCCGGGGGGCTGGCGCCGGCCGACGCCCAGGCCCGGGGCCTGGTCAAGACCGTCGACCCGACGCTGGGGGAGTTCGTGGTCAACCTCGACGGCCGGGAGCTGAGCGGCAAGACGGTCCATACCGCCCGGGTCGTGCCCGACGGGCCCTCCTTCCGGCGGGAGCAGGCCGGTGAGGTCCGCTTCGCCAAGCTGGGATTGACCGAGCGACTGCTGCACCTGACGGCTCGGCCGTCGGTCGCCTACCTGCTGCTGACCATCGGGCTGCTGCTGATCGTCTTCGAGTTCTTCACCGCCGGGGTGGGGGTGGCGGGCATCGTCGGGGCGGTGTCGCTCATCCTGTCGGCGTATGGGCTGGCCGTGCTGCCCACCAGTGTCGTCGCCCTGGCCCTGGTCGTCGTCGGCATCCTGGGCTACGCCATCGACCTGCAGGCCGGCGCGCCGCGGGCCTGGACCGCCATCGGCACCGTCTGTTTCGTCATCGGGTCGTGGCGGCTGTTCCCGGGCGAGCTGCGGGTATCCTGGCTGGTCATCGCCCTCATCACCGGCGGCGTCGCCCTGTTCATGCTCTCGGGGATGACGGCCATGCTGCGGGCCCGCTTCTCGACGCCCACCATCGGGCGGGAGTCGATGATCGGCGAGATGGGGGAGGCGACGACCGGCATCAACCCCGAGGGGATGGTCGACCTGAGGGGCGGCGCGTGGCGGGCGCGGACCAATCGGGCGACCCCGATCCCGGCCGGCGAGCGGGTCCGGGTGGTGGCCATCGACGGCCTCCTGCTGGAGGTCGAACCCGAGACCGGCGGCGCCAAGGACGCTCACCACTAGTAGCTTCCGCAGCGGCCGACGGTAGCATGATTCGTGCTACAATGTCCGCGTGGCGCGATCACTACATGTTCGCCTTGATGACGCCTCAGCGGCCGCCCTCGATGTCGTTCGCGCCAGCGGACTGACCGACTCGGAGGCGGTACGTACCGCGCTGCGCGAGGCCGCGGTGCGCCGACGGGTCCGCTCTGCCCTTCGCGAGGAGGTGCGGCTCGTCGCCGCGGACGAAGGCGATCGCGAGGAAATGCGCATGCTCCGGGAGCAGATGGCCGAGCTCGCTCCGGCAATGCCGCACTGAGGTGGTCCGTGGCGAGGTGTTCCATCTGAGCGCCCCCCGAGGTACCCGCGGGCACGGGCAACGTGGGGCTCGTTACGCCGTGATCGTCCAAGTGGACGAATTCCTCGGCCTCTCGACCACAATTGTCGCGCCCACCTCAACCGGTGCCCGCCCCACGAGCTTTCGACCCACCATCACGCTGAACGGACGTGCGACTCGGGTCATCGTCGAGCAGGCGACGGTCGTGGATCCCCAACGGCTCGGGCCATCCGCGGGGCGGCTCGAGGCAAGCGAGCTGCGCGCCGTCGATGAGGCTCTCGCTCTCATCCTGGGTCTCTGACGAGGGCTTCTCTTGGCGGTGAAGTGACGGGAAACCGACGAGCGGCGGGGTTCGCAGCGGCGTGCGGCCGCGGGCTCAGTCGGCCCCGGCTGGCCTGGTGACACCAGGTTTCGCCGGGACGACACGCATCGGTGTCGGTTCAGCTGGGGGACGCGGTCGGCCGGCTCGGCGGGCTCTCGGCCGGGGCGCGAGCCTCCCCACCTGCAGCTATGTGCGTTTTGAACCCTTGTGGGCGGGCACGGTCGCGGCGTACCGTACCCGGCGGGAGGAAGGGGAACGCGGTGAGCAGCCAACGCGTGGATGAACTCTGGCAGCAGCGGGCGGCCTGCAAGGGCCCTCAGTCGGCGGTGTTCTTCCCGCCGTCCCAGGCGGAGCGGAAGGACGACCGGGAGGCACGGGAGAGCCGGGCCAAGGAGATCTGCGCCCTGTGCCCGGTCCGCCGGCCCTGTCTCGACTACGCCATGTCCATCCGTGAGCCGCACGGCATCTGGGGCGGCCTGAACGAGCTCGAGCGCAAGCAGCTGCTCGCCAAGGTCGGGTAGCCGGTCGATCGGCGGGGGCCGTTCAGGCGGGAGGCAGCCGGGGGCCGCCGATGCGCAGGTCTCCCCGGCGGCGGGTGACGCCGGTGGCGTCGAAGTGGTTCAGCAGGGGCAGGGCGTGCTTGCGCGTGGTCCCCAGGTCGTCGCGCACCTGGGCGACGGTGACCCCTTCGGGGTGCAGGGCGAGGAGGGCGGCCAGCCGGCGGGCGGCCTGGTCGAGGGCGGACGGGGCGAAGTAGGCGCCCTCGCGCTCCACGATCAGGCCCCGGCGGACCAACTCGGCCAGCTCGGCCCGGTTGACGCCGGACGGCTCGGGCGGGGTGAACGGCGCCGCCTCCAAAGCGGCCACGTAGGGGTGGCCGGCGAGGGGGTCGCCCACGGCCTCGGGCCGGACCCGGCCGCCTTCGACCACCACGCCGTCGAGCAGCGGCAGCACCGCCCGCTGGCGGTCGGTGAGGCCGGCGCGGTCCACGCCCAGCGGACCGGAGGCGTCGATGGCGGTCCGGAGCTCCGTCAGGGCCGTCTCCAGTGCGGCCGGCGCGACCACCCACCGGCCGACGTTCGGCGCGCGGCGTTCGCCCGTCATGCGGTCGAGGTCGTCGGCGGTGACCCAGCCCCGCTCGGCGACCACCCGGTCGACCGATCGCGACGGTCGCGCCTTGGACGCGGCCAGCACCGGCGCCACGTCGAGGACCTCGCCGCCGCCGACAGTCTCGTCCCGGCCGCTCTCGCGGACGATGAAGCGGTCGCCGGGCAGGAGGGCGACGGGCACGGGGAGATGGAGGCGGACGGCACCCACCTTGCCGGGCCCGATGGCCTCCTCGCCCAGGACACGCAGTCGCACCGGGTGCTCGCCCGACCCCAGGTACACCTGGTAGGCCCCCCGGCGGCTGACGGGGTGGTCGAGGTGCTCCAGCACCTGCAGGGAGGCGTCGAAGGTGCGGGTCGGCCGCCACTGGCCCGCCTTGACCAGGGCGTGGCCCCGGGCCAGCTCGTCGTGGGAGACGCCGCCGAGGTTGACGGCCACCCGGCTGCCCGGCTCCACCCGGTCCCGTTGTTGCTGGAGGCTCTGCAGGCCCCGGATCCGGGCCTTGCGACCGGTGGGCACGGCGAGCAGCTCCTCGTCGACGGCCAGGCTCCCGCCGGCGAGGGTGCCGGTGACGACCGTGCCCGAGCCCTTGGCCGCGAACACCCGGTCGACCCAGAGACGGGGCCGGCCGCGGTCGACCGAGGCCGGCGTGGTAGCCAGCAGCTCCTCCAGCGCGGCGCGTAGATCGGCCACGCCCAGCCCGGCGGGCACGTCCACGTCGATCACCGGGGCGCCATCGAGGAAGGTGCCCTCCACCTCATCAGCGAGCTCCATGTGGGCCAGCTCGCGGGTCTCGTCGTCGACCAGGCCGACCTTGGTCAGGGCCACGATCCCGTGGCTGACCCCCAGGAGCTGGAGGATCCGGAGGTGCTCCTCGGACTGGGGCTTCCAGCCCTCGGTGGCGGCCACGACGAACAGGCAGGCGTCGACCGCACCCACCCCGGCCAGCATGTTCTTCAGGAACCGAACGTGGCCGGGCACGTCGATGAAGGCGAGCTGGCGCCCGGAGTCGAGCGTGGTCCAGGCGAAGCCCAGGTCGATGGTGAGTCCCCGGGCCTTCTCCTCCGCGAAGCGGTCGGGGTCCATACCGGTGAGGGCCAGGACCAGGGTCGACTTGCCGTGGTCGACGTGGCCGGCGGTGGCGACGACGTGCATCAGCCGGGCGGGCCGGGTGGCGAACCGGTGACGGTCGAGGGCGCAGTACGCCGTTCGGCGTCACCGGTTTGGGAGGAGGACGGCAGAGCTCGGAGGGCGGCGGCCAGCACTGCGTCGTCGGCAGGATCGACGGTGCGCAGGTCGCAGACGGTGAGGCCCTCGTGCACCCGGGCGACGATGGGCGGGTCCGAGGCGCGCAGGGCGGCGGCGTGGTCGCCATCGACGGCCACTCCGGCGGAAGGGACTTCCTGCCCGGGGACCGAACCACCGCCGGCGACGGCGACCGTGTCGACCACCTTCCCGACGCCGAGGGCCCCGGCCCGGGCCCGCAGGCCCTCCACCGGCGCGGCCGCCATCCGCCAGAAGGGAATGGCGTCGCCGTCACGGCGCAGGTAGGCCAGGGCGGTGTTCTGGAGGGCGGCGAGGACCAGGCCGCCGGGGCGCAGGGCCCGGTTGAGGGGGTGGCGCGCGCAGATGGCGACCAGGTCCCGGCGCCCGGCGATGATCCCCGCCTGGGGACCGCCCATCAGTTTGTCGCCCGAGAAGGTGACGAGGGCGGCGCCGGCTGCGAGGGTCTGGCGGGCGGCGGGCTCACCGGCCAGCCACGCGGGTGGGCCGGCGGAGAGCCAGGGGGTGGTGGCGTCGAGCAGGCCGGAACCGATGTCGGCCACGACGGGGGGCCCCAGCCCGGACAGCCGGGCCACCTCGACCGCCTCCGTGAAGCCGACCATCCGGTAGTTCGACTGGTGGACCTTCAGCAGCATGGCGATGCCATCGGCGCCGGGGCGGTCGGTCACCGCGGCGCGGTAGTCGGCCACCCGGGTCCGGTTGGTGGTCCCCACCTCGACCAGGGTGGCGCCCGACTGGGACATCACCTCGGGCACCCGGAAGCCGCCGCCGATCTCGACCAGCTCGCCTCGGGACACGACCACGGAGCGGCCCCGGGCCAGCGCGGCCAGCACCAGCAGCAGGGCGCCGGCGCCGTTGTTGACGACCAGCGCGGCCTCGGCGCCGACGGCCCGGGCCAGCAGCGATGCCGCGTGGTCGCTGCGCGACGCCCGCCGCCCCCCGACCAGGTCGAACTCGAGGTTCGAGTAGCGCCGGGCGCCGCCGGTCGCGCCCAGGGGCGACAGCGGGAGGGGCGCCCGGCCGAGGTTGGTGTGGAGGATGACCCCGGTGGCGTTGACGACCGGGCGCAGGAGGGCGGCCGCCACCGCCTCGGCGCGTTCGCGGGCTGAGGGCGGATCCCCGGCGGCGATGGCGGCGCGCGCCGCGTCGACGAGCAACGGGTGGGGGAGGCCCACGTCGGCCAGCGCCCGGGCGATGGCGTCGACCGAGGGGGGTCGACCGCCGGCGTGGCCGGACGGGGAATTCGACGTGGGCGGCGTCGACATGAGGCCAGACGATAGGGCCGCGAGGGCACCGACTCCTCGCGACGCGCGAAGCTGGGGCGCCTTGGACTGGAATCTCGACCCGATACGGGTGGGGAAGGCCGTCGCAGCATTCCTCGTCGTCGCCATCCTCGTGCCACTCGTGGCCGCCGGCACCGCCCTGGCTTCGATCGTCTACCTGCCCCTCCCCGCACCGCCCCTGCCCACTCCGGCGCCGGGCGTGGAGTCGCGCATCACCCACATCTACGACTCGGCGGGGGCCGAGATCGGCGTCCTGCGCAAGTTCGACACCAACGTCCCCGTGGCCGCCGGCGACATCCCCGATGTCCTCAAGCAGGCCGTGGTGGCCGTCGAGGACAAGCGCTTCTACTCCCACGGGGGCATCGACCCCTTCGGTGCCCTGCGGGCCCTGTGGGCCGACCTGCGGGGCGAGAAGGTCGTCCAGGGCGGGTCCACCATCACCCAGCAGTACGTGAAGAACGTCTACACGACGGGCGAGCGGACGCTGGCCCGGAAAATCCGCGAGGCCGTGCTGGCCAGCCAGCTCGATCGCAAGGTCACCAAGGACGAGATCCTCTACCGCTACCTGTCGACGATCTACCTCGGAGGGGGCGCCTACGGCATCGGCGCCGCCGCCGAGTCCTACTTCAAGACGCCGGTGAAGGATCTGACCCTGTCGGAGTCGGCCATGATCGCCGGGCTCATCTCCGCTCCCTCCGACTTCGAGCCCCGGGCCAACCCCGCCCGGGCCGAGAGCAACCGCGTCTCGGTGCTGGACCAGATGCTCGCCCAGCACCGGATCAGTCCTGCCCAGCACGCCCAGGCGGTGTCGGAGCACCTGTTCATCCAGAGCTCGGTAACAGACAAGCCCACCGGTCCGGCCACCGTCGTCCACCCCCTCGAGCTGCAGTCGGCGACCCAGCCGTATTACGTCGACTATGTCCGCCGGTACCTCACCGCCAAGTACGGCAGTGACATCGTCTACCGGGGCGGGCTCAAGGTGGAGACGGCGCTCGACCCCAGGCTGCAGAGCCAGGCCGAGGACTCGGTGAAGAGGGCGCTGGCCGGGACGTCGCCGCCCCTCGAGATGGCCCTGGCGACGGTCGAGCCCAGCACCGGCTACGTGCGGGCCATCGTGGGCGGCCGGGACTTCTCCAAGTCGCAGGTCAACCTGGCGCTGGGGAACTGCCCGGACAGCTACGTGGCGCCCAGTGACGGCCCCGTCTGCATCTCCGGTGGTGGGACGGGCCGGCAGCCGGGATCGTCGTTCAAGCCGTTCACACTGGCCAAGGCCTTCGAGGAGGGCATCGGGCCCAGCCGGGTGTACTCCGGGCCGGCGACGTACACCTACCCGAACTGCGTCCAGACCCCCACCAACGGCGGCTGCACCGTCCGCAACGTCGAGACCGGCGGCTTCGGGCCCATCAACCTGCGGGTGGCGACGGCGGAATCTGTCAACACGGTGTTCGCCCAACTCATCCTCGACGTCGGCGTCAAGAACACGGCCGAGATGGCCAACCGGCTGGGGGTGACCATGGTGACGGCCGACGGCAAGCCGCTCAACGGCGGTGAGGCCTACGGGCCCAGCCTCACCCTGGGCGTGGCCGAGGTGTCGCCGCTGGACATGGCCGCCGCCTACAGCGTGTTCGCCAACCGGGGCGTGCAGGAGGCGGCGACGCCGATCATGAAGGTGACCGACGCCAACGGCAAGATGCTCGAGGACAACACCAAGCGGGCCGGCAAGCGGGTCCTGTCCGAGGCCGTGGCCGACAACGTCAACGACGTGCTGAAGGGCGTGATCACGGGGGGGACCGGTACGGGCGCCAACATCGGGCGCCCGGACGGATCGGCGGGCAAGACCGGCAGCACCGAGGACAACCACGACGCGTGGTTCGTCGGGTACACGCCGGCGCTGTCCACCGCCATCTGGATGGGCTACAGCGACAGCAACATGAAGTCGCTCCGGAACATCAAGGGAACGGCCATCGTCTACGGGGGGACCATCCCCGCGTCGACATGGAAGGACTACATGGGGACCGTGCTGAAGAACGCTCCGCCCACCGACTTCCCCAAACCCGCCCCTCTCGCCGGCGACATCAGCGCAGGAGCCCGCCGGGCGCCGGACGACCTGAGCCCGCCGACCACCATCCCACCCGTCTACGTCCCGCCCACGGCTCCGCCCTTCACCCTCTTCCCGGGCCAGGGGACGACGGGCAACTCCACGGCCACCACGCAGCCGCTGTTCAACCTGTTCGGTACCACGACGATCCCTCCCCACACGACGACGACGGTGCGCTCCGCGTTCCCATAGCCCGAGGCGACGTCGCGCCTCAGCGCAGGGTCGTGGTGGTGACGGACCTCGAGGGCAGTGTGGTCGAGGTTGCGCCCTTCGACGGCAGGGTCGTAGTCGTGGATGCAGAACCGGCGGCCGGGTCGGAACCGGCGGGAACCACGGTGTTGCCGCTGCCGCAGGACAGCACCCGCTCGCAGGTCACCGACACCGGCAGCGCCGTCGGGCCGCCGCCCACCGAACCGGGCGGGCGGGTCAGGATGCCGAGGATCTGGCCACGGTCGTTCAGCATCGGCGCGCCCAGGTGATTGTCGTCGACGGTGATGTTGTGCTCGATGCCGGCGGGCGAGATGGCCGAGATGACGCCGGAGAGGACGCCGCTTCCTCCTCCGCCGGGGACGAACACCTTGTCGCCGGCCTTGGCCCCCGGATC
Organism: Actinomycetota bacterium; assembly: GCA_030946525.1. Classification (GTDB taxonomy): domain Bacteria; phylum Actinomycetota; class Acidimicrobiia; order Acidimicrobiales; family AC-14; genus CADCTB01. The sequence goes on from JALYYN010000222.1 coordinate 13,041, forward strand.
CTGGTCGGCCCAGGTGAGCGAGGGCGCCGTCCGGCCGATCACCAGCAGGGCGAGGTCGCGCTCCTCCTGCCAGGTCCACAGGGTGGCCTTGATGTCGGTGCCCCCGTTGTGAACCACCACGTCCGGCCCCGGGTTGCGGGTGGCCGCCTGGACGATCGACAGCGAGGTGAGGAGGTAGGTCTGGCCGCCGAACGACCCGGCGACGAAGCCCGAGCCCTCCACAGGCCTGCCCGCCTCGTCGAGGCTGCTGACCGACCAGACCGAGGGGCCCGCCTTCTTGGCGATGCCGTCGGCGTTGAGGATCTCCGGCGGCTTGGTCGTCGTCGTGGCCGAGGCCGCGTTCTGCGGCGGCACGGTGGGGACGAC
>JALYYN010000240.1 GCA_030946525.1 Actinomycetota bacterium
CGGGCCATCCCCAGTTGATGACGCTGGTGGGCCCGGTCGTGTGGAACCACTCGCCGGTGCTCGGCCGGTAGAACGCCGGCTGCGCCTTGCCGGCGCCGGTGTAATCGGCCGGCACCCGGGCGTCGCCCGGCGCGCCGGCGCCCACGGTCGCCTGTCCCCCGCCGCTGTAGCTGATCCGGGCCATGCCGTCGGACGGGCGGTACACGCTGAGGTCCGTCGCCCCGTCGCCGTCGAAGTCGGCCGCGCCGCGCAGGCCATCGAAAACGGGTGACGACGAGGCGATCCCCCCAAGGGCGATACGGCTTGCGCCGGACCCCACCGTCACGTAGGTCGGCGGCGACGAGGTGATGGGGTCGATCACGGCCATTGCGTCGGTGCCGCTGGTCACGAAGACCCGGCTCCCCGAGGCCGCCACCGCTATCCCGAACACGCCGCCGGACACGGGGACGTACTTGACCAGGGTGCCGCTGGTGCCGGTTGTCAGGTCCACCACGTAGAGGTTCTCCTCGTCGCCGACGTAGGCGCGGGTCCCGTCCGGGCTCAGGGCCACCACCTGGGGAAAGCTCCCCCGGACGTCCAGCCTCCCGATGACGGTGCTGGTGGCCGTGTCGACAACCTGCACCGCGCCGGGAAAAAACCCCGGGCTCGTGGTGCCGAAGACCACGTAGGCTCTCGTCCCGTCGGGGCTCACGGCGACGTTCCTCGAGCTCGACCGTGACGCGCAGCAACCCGGGATGGTGGCGACGACCGCGTTGGTGGTCGTGTCGATGACCGCGGTGACCTGCGCTTGGGAAGCCGCATAGAGAAGGCTGTGCGTCGGCGCGAGCGCCATGCCGGCCACGTCGCCGCCCACACTGATCGTCGCCGTGACCGTTGAGGTGGCGGTGTCGATCACCTCGATGGAGCCGCTCTGCAGGCCCACGTACAGCCGGGATCCGTTCGGACTCAGGGCGAGACTGTGCCCCGGGGACGGGAGGGGGATCGTGCCGACCACGGTGTTGGTGGCCGTGTCGAGGATGCTCACGCTCAAGCCCGAGACGTAGACCCGGTGGCCGTCGGGCGACGTCGCAACGGCGTAGGCCCCGCCCGGGACGGGCACCGTCCTCGTCACCGTCAGGCTGACCGGGTCCACGACCGACACCGAACTTGACCCGGAGTTCGCCACGTAGAGCATCTGCCCCGTGACGGCCGCCGCTGCAGCCGTCGTGACCAGAAATGATGCGAAGCATGCGAGCGCGACCAGCGCGCCGCCCAGCCGTCCATGCCTGCCGCTCATGTGGCCTCCCCTGCCCGTATGCCGTCGTCCGCCCGGCGGAGGATAGCCCTTCCGGCTCGGTCTACAGGTAGGTGCCGGGCCGCATCGACGGGTCGGAGCCGGGGCCGCCCGGGGGCAGCTCCGGGCGGCGCATCTGCTGGAGCTGAGCCTGCGCCGCCATCTGCTGGGAGAACAGGGCGGCCTGGATGCCGTGGAAGAGTCCCTCCAGCCAGCCGACGAGCTGAGCCTGGGCCACCCGCAGCTCGGCATCGCTCGGGGTGCCCTCCTGGAACGGCGAGCTCAGCCGGGCCAGCTCGTCCCGGAGGTCCGGGGACAGGCCGCCGGCGAGCTCGCGCACCGACGTCTCGTAGATCTCCCGCAGGCGGTTGCGGCCCGCCTCGTCGAGCGGTGCCCGCCGGACCTCCTCGAGCAGCTCCTTGGTCATCGAGCCGATGCGCAGCACCTTGGCCGGGGAGGCGACCGACTCGGACTCGATCTCCGGGGCGGCCCCGGCGTCGGGATCCGGCGGCACGACCAGAGTCGGCGGAGGGACGGATTCGAGGGGTCGGTCGTCGGCCATGGGCAATTCTCCCGCAGTCAGGCCTCCCCCCGTTTCAGGCCCGGCCGGCGAGCAGGGGCACGAACATCTCCGCCGCGGTCAGCGAGCCGTGCCGGCACCGCATCCACTGCTCCCCCGGGTCGGCCGGGTCGAGCACCGCGATCGGGTCCCGCGTGGCGATGACCACGTCGCCCAGCCGGTGGGCGACCCGGTCATCGAGGTCGCCACCGAACCAGCCGTCGGCGACGGCCTCGTCCCGGGTCCGGACCCAGGCCACGTCGTCGTAATGGCGGTGGGCGGCCTCGGCCAGGGCGTCGCGCATGCCGGGCCGGGCGTGGAGCCAGCGGAACCGTCCCTCGCCCGACAGCATGGTGGTACGGCCCACCACCTCGTCGTCGAGGGTGACGACCCGGTCCCCCACGTCGACCTGACCGTGGTCGGACACGACCACGAGGGCGGCGCCGGGCCGCAGGACGTCCAGCAGGTCGTGGACCAGGCGGTCGGCGGCAACCACCTCGGCGTCGTAGGTGGGGCCGAAGCCGAACTCGTGCGCCACCTTGTCGACCCCGTCGTAGTAGGCGTAGACGAAGCGCTCGCCGTCGGCCAGGAGGGCCCGGACGGTGGCGACGATGGTCGAAGGCATCCGCCACCCGTACATCCGGGCGCCGGCCATGTGGGCCCGGGTGAAACCCGACTCGGCCACGTCGGCCCGGGTCACGACCGCGGGCCTGATCGATCCGAAGGGCGGAAGGGTCTGGAAGCCCTCGGGGGGGATGATCGTACGGGCGTCGCCGGCCGAGGTCTTCCAGCGCAGGATGTTGAGGACGCGGTCCGTCTCCACCCTGAGCCGGTAGCCGACGATTCCATGGGCGGCCGGCGTGGCGCCGGTGGTGATCGACGTCAGCGCGGTGGCCGTCGTCGAGGGGGCCACCGTCGTGATCGGCCCCCCGGCCATCGCGTTCATCGTCGGCGCCAGCCCCGGGCGCTCCTTGAGCTGGAACCAACCGAGACCGTCGAGGACGAGCAGCACGACCTGGGAGGCGCCGACCGCCGGCTCCGGAAGCCAGTCCGGGGCGGCCGCCGCGGCGCCCGGGCCACTGCGGAGGATGGCGGCCACGACCCCGTCCACGCAGGCCCCGCCGTAGTCCGGGATGGTCGGACGCTCGCCGGGGTTCATGCGGCGCTCACCGTAGACCGCGGCGGCGGGCGCAGGGCGCACCCGGCTTCCACCCGAAGCGGGCGGCGCCATCGTAGGATGGTGGGGTGAAGGTCTCGACCCGGGGCGACTACGCAAGCAGGGCGTTGCTGTCACTGGCGCTCCACGCCGACGGTGCCGGGCCCACCTCGGTGCGGGACATCGCCGAGCGCACGGGCCTGCCCCAGCCCTACCTGGAGCAGATCCTGCTGGCCCTGAAGGGGGCGGGCCTGGTGCGCTCCAAGCGGGGCGTCGGCGGCGGCTATGTGCTAGCCCGGCCGCCGGCCGAGGTCACCCTCAGCCAGATCGTGAGCGCGGTCGACGGGCCCATCGTCGCCGGCGACTTCGGTGAGCCCCACAAGAACGGCGCCTGCGACCACGAGGGCCAGTGCGTGCTGCTCTCGGTGTGGGCTGACGTGGGCGAGCACATGCGCCAGCACCTGGACTCCTTCACCCTGGCCGACATGGTCACCCGTTCGCAGGGCCGCCCGCCCCTGGCCCCCGCGTTCGCCGAGGATCCGGCCGACCTGCTCGTCGGGCAGCCCGGCGCCCGCTGAGGGTTCTTCATCAGGACGGCGCCGACTCTCGAACTGCCCTCGAACTACATCTCGGGTGACCGCCGCCCTTTTCGCAGCGAGTCCGACGCCGCTCCCCACGAGCGGCGAGGAGGACCTCAGGCCGCCGGCATCACCCGAGGGCTCCACGTCACCGATCGAGCCTCGGGAAGAGCGCGGAACACCGCATCCTCGACGCGCTGGCCAAGCTCCTCACCCTCCGCCACGGTGGTATCCGAGCTCACGAAGCCGTCGATCTCGACGAGCAGCGACCGCCCGGCCCACCGGGCCCGCACGTGGGCATGGTGGACGCCATCGACCGTGACCGCAGCCTGCTCGGCGTCGGTGACGACCTCGGGGTCGACGGCGTCCATGAGGTGGCGGAGGATGTCGCTCGTCACCTCCCATCCCACGTGGACGATGAAGGCGGTCACGGTCAGGCCGGCGACGGCATCGCCCCAGCGGTAGCCGACGGCCACCGCCGCCAGCCCCACCAGGGCGCCGAAGGACGACAGCGCATCGAGCCAGGAGTGACGGGCGTCGGCCACCATGGTGGCCGAGTGGATCCGCTTGCCCACGGCGAGCTTGTAGCGGCCCACGACCTGGTTGCCCACGATGCCGACGACAGCGGCCGCCATGGCCAGGCCCAGGTGGTTGGTCCGCCCGTGGGTGATGAGCTTGTGGTAGCTGGCCACGGCGGCGAAGACGGCGCTGGCCCAGATGACGAGGCCGACCCCGAGGCCGGCCAGGTCCTCGGCCCGCTCGTAGCCGTAGGGGTGCGACGGGCTGGCCGTTCGTCCCGAGATGCGGAA
>JALYYN010000022.1 GCA_030946525.1 Actinomycetota bacterium
TCTCGACCAAGTGGGCCAAGCTCTACCCGTCGGCGGTGGACTGCCTAAACGACGATTTCGCCCATCTCGTCTCCTACCTGCGGTTCCCGGCCGAGCACTGGGCCCGCATCCGCCACTCCAACTTCATATGGGTTAACCGGCTAGAGGAGGGCCCGCTCGGGGCGGCAGCCTGAGGGTCCACCTTCCGGGACGAGCCGGGGTTCATCCTGGATGCCTGGCATGACCTAAGGGGGTGGCGATGAAGGTGCGGCTGGTGTGCATCGAGCCCGAGGATGCGCTGGAGCTGGGCGAATTGCTGGGGTTTCTCGACCACTGGTTCGCCAGTGACAACAGCCTTGCCCCAGCGTTGGATCGCTTCGTGGGTGGCGGTTACGACGCCGAGGAGTTGCGTGCCGACTTGCTGCGGTTCGCCAGCCTGCTTGGCTGCCGGGACGAGCACGCCACCGGTGGCCGACGGTGAAGCCGCCAGCGAAGACGGTCTCGGTGGAACGCCGGGGCGACACTCACCGCCTCGTCGGCACGTGGCCGGGGGTGGACGCCGCGAACCGGTTCCTGGCCCATCTGGAGACGCGGCGGTTCTCTCCAGCGACAGTGCGGGCCTATGCGTTCGACCTCGTGTGCCTGGGCCGGTTTCTCGTCGAGCGATCGATCGAGGTGTCCGACGTGGTTCCCACCGACGTCTTCGAGTGGGTCGACTGGCAGTCGGCCACCCGGCCCCAGGGGGCCAAGGTGGTGGCGATCACCGCGAAGCGGGGTGCGGCAGCGTCCTCGGTGAACCGCAGGGCCGCGGCGGCGAGGGCGTTCTTCGAGTACCTGGTGATGGCCGGGGAACGTGACGACAACCCGGTGCCGTCACCGCGTCGGGGCCAGGGCCTGCGACCCAAGGCGAGAGGGATGCTGGGCCACCTCGGGCCGGGGCGAGCCCGGGGTGGTGGGCGACTGGTGCGCCAGCCCCGGCGCTTGCCCGAGTCAGTCGACACCGACGACGTCTCCGCCTTCCTGGCCGATCTCAGCACTCGTCGGGACCGTGCCATCACCCTGGCCATGGTGCTCGGCGGCCTTCGGGCCAGCGAGGTCCGGGGCCTGTTGCTGGCCGATGTCGACCAGGGCCGCCGCCAGCTCCGAGTGGTGGGCAAGGGTGGTCGTGAGCGGGTGGTGCCCGTCGACCGGGCCTTCTTCTCCGAGCTGGCCGCCTACCTCCACCGGGAAAGGCCGCCGGGACTGGCGACGCCTGAGTGCTTCGTGGTGCTGCGGGGGCCGACCGCCGGCCAACCCCTGACGGAGGCGGGGCTGCGCAGTGTGTTCCGCTATCACCGGGCCACCTCAGGAGCAGCCCGGGTGCGTCCGCATCGGCTCCGCCATACCTATGGCACCGAACTGGCCGCCGCGGGAATCGACTTGCTTGTGCTGCGGGAGCTGATGGGACACGCCTCGCCGGAGACCACCGCCGGCTACGTGCACCTCTCCGACGAACACGTCGCCGCCGAGTACACCGCAGCCCGGGAGGTGATCGGGCGATGACGGCGGCAGTGGCCCGCTGGGCTACCGAGGACGACCACCCGCTGATCGAGGCCTACGCCGAGTTCTGCCACCAACTGGGCGTGAGCGACCGGACTCTCCGGGACCGGCTCCGCGTCGCCCGGGCGTTCCTGTCCGACCATCCCGACCTCGACACCTGGATGAGCCGGCCGACCCGATCCCGCCTGACCGACCTGGACCGCATCAGGGCCTGACCGCTGGTGTCGTGGGCGGGACTCGTCGGGCGCGTCCGGGCCGATCTGGACCTGCTGGTGGCAAAGGACCTGGGTGGCATGAGCGCTACCGTGCGCCAGCTGTGGCCCGATGAGTTCGCCCGGTTTTGGGAGACAGCGCGGCGCCTCGGCTGGAGCTACTACTGGTCGCGCAGCGTGATCGACCAGTTCGTCCCGGCGGTGGCCGCCTGGTCGGCCCGTCCGCTGGCCAGCATCGACGCCGAGATCCTTGCTGGCTTCGAGGTGGCCCTCGGCGAGGTGACCTCCGCGTCGGCGACCACCCGCAAGGCCTGGAGCGGTCGGCTCTTCGGGCTCCGCCAGCTGCTGTTCGAACAGGGCCGGCTGGCTGATCCGCCGGCTCGGGGACCGACCGGTGCCTCCGTCGGCGAGCGTCTCGCCGTCGTCCCGGCCGAGGAGATCCGACGGTCCATCGAGCGCTACGTCCGGGCCCGCTCCGCGGTTCTGGCGCGCTCGTCTGTCGACGGGCTCGTCAACGACCTCATTCCCTTCGGCGTCTTCCTCGGGGACCGCTTCCCCGACATCCGCGAGCTGTGCCAGCTCGAGCGCCACCACGTGGAAGCGTTCCTGGTCTGGAACCGCACAAGGCCGTGGCGGGGCCGGGTGGCCCGGGCCCAGCAGGTCTCGGCCTCGGTGGCCCACAGCGCCGTGCTCAGCCTGCGCAACTTTCTCGACGACATCTGCCTGTGGGGATGGGCGGACCGGCCGGCCCACCGCCTGGTGTTCGCCAGCGATGTCCCCCGTCTGCCGAGGCCCCTCCCGCGAGCACTCGCTCCCGACGTCGACGCCGCCCTCATGGCCTCAGTGGCGGACCTCGACGATCACTTCGCCCGCTCGGCGATCCTGCTGTTGCGCCGTGGTGGGCTACGCGTCGGTGAGTGTCTCGACCTCGAGCTCGGCTGCATCGTCGACTACGGGCCGACCGGAACCTGGCTGCGGGTGCCGCTCGGCAAGCTCGGCACGGAGCGCCACGTCCCCCTCGATACCGGGGCCGTCACCGCACTCGACGCCTGGGCCGCCCAGCGGGGACCGCAGCGTTCGCATCCCCATCCGCGCGGCGGGGCTCCGACCGACTTCCTCTTTGCCGAGCACGGACGTCGCCTCAAGTCGTGGAGGATCCGCAAGGGACTGCGGGCAGCTGCATCGGCTGCCGGCCTCAAGGGTCCCGACAATCAGACGCTCAACGTGACGCCTCATCAACTTCGCCACACCTACGCCACCGAGTTGGCCAACGCCGGCATGAGCCTGCAGGCACTGATGGCGGTACTCGGCCACGTCACGCCGGAGATGACCCTGCGTTACGCCACCCTGGCATCACCGACGCTGCGCAGCGCCTACGACGAGGCGATTGGCAAGGTCAGAAAGACCATCCCCATCGCTCCCGCCGGCCGGCCGATCGTGCCGGCCAAGATCGACTGGATCGCATCGGAATTCCTCAAGACCCGGGTGGCCACCGGCTTCTGCTCACGGCATGTGGCTGCCGGCGCGTGCTCCTACGCCAACATCTGCGAAACGTGCGACAACTTCGTCCCCGGCCCCGAGTTCGGACCTGCCCTACGTGACCAGCTCGCCGACGTCACCGAACTTCGGACCGACGCAGAGAGGCGGGGATGGACCGACGAGGCCGCACGTCATGGCCGCGTGATCGACGCCCTGGATGGGCACCTCCGCCGTCTTGAAGAACCACCCTCCGCCGAAAGTTTCTCTTGACCCGCCCCCCATGGCCGGTTAATCGAGCGCACCTTCGGCGAGACCCGTCGGCGGGTGAAGGTCATCGGCCGGCTGCCGGGCGAGCGCACGTGCCTGGGCCTGGTCTGGGCCGTGCTGGACCGGGCCAGTCGAGGATGGCGGGGCGTCGTCATGACCCCCGTCGCCGTCCGTCAGCTCCAGGACCTGCGCCGTCAGCTCTTCAACCCGACCACCGCCGGGGAGGTGCCAACCGAGTCCACCGAAGCTGTCACAGCCGCCGCGTAAACTGATTCACGAGGAGCCTGCGCTCGTCCCGATTTACACCGCATATGGGACGCCACCCTCTTGCTTGGCGAACGCCTGAGCACTCTTCTCGCTGTTCCCGGTCAGCTCCGAGATCTGCTGGCCGGTGAGGCCTACCTGGGCGCCGAGGTCGGCCATCTTCTGCTCGTGGGCCTGGACCTTCTTGCTCTGCTGGTCGAGTCCGAGGCCCTCGCCGTCGAGCGCATCGGCGACCTCGTTGATGTTCTGGCCCGTCTCGGCCAGACGCCGGGCGTAATCGATGTGCGACGCCTTGTCCTTGTCGACCTTCTTCGAGTCATCGCCGAACAAACCGCCGAGGTGACCGAGGATTGTCCCCAACCCAGTGGCGTGCAGCGCAGCGTCCTTGAAGTGGCCTTGGAGCAGGTCCACGGCCGAGCCGAGGACCGGGATGCTGTGGATGCCGAAGTCGGCCACGCCCGCCAGTCCACCGACGGACTTGGTCAGTTTTTCTACGCCGGCGATACCGTCGGACATGAGCCCAAAGGTCTGGGTGAGAACGGGCACCACGCCGCGCGCCAGCTCGATCTCAAAGCCCTGGAACGCCTGTGTGGCCTGGCGAGTGGCGAGGCCCAGTTCCTTGCCCTGATCTAGTCCCGCTTGATCGAACACCTGGCCGAACTTCGAAGCGTCGTCGGTGAGGGCCTTGATGC
>JALYYN010000267.1 GCA_030946525.1 Actinomycetota bacterium
TGCTCGACTCGGTGGACGCGGTCATCTCCCGTCGGTGAGCTTCGTCGGATCGGTGATCGAGGTGGACCGTCAGCTCTCGGGAGCGTCATTGGCCCACGCGTTCGGCGGGGCGCTGGCGCTCGCCTACGTCGCCGAACCACGGGGGACCGTCGACATCGACGTCAACGTCTTCACGCATCTCAACGAGATCGACGTGGTCCTCGACGTCCTCGCCGAGATCGGGCTTCGTCCCGAGCGTGCCCGCGACGACTGGCTTCCGGTCGCCGGGATACGGCTCAGGCGCGAGACCGACCCGTACCCCGTCGACCTGTTCCCCTCACTCGGCGACAGCTACGCCGAGATCGCCCGGCGATGCAGGCAGCACGCCTTCGGTCACGGGGATGCGGTGCTGCCGTTTCTCTCCGCCGAGGATCTGGCCCTGTTCAAGCTTTCCTTCGGCCGGGACAAGGACTGGGTGGACCTGCGAGCCATCGTGGCGGCACGAGCGGATCTCGACATCGACTACATCGAACGCCAGCTCATCGGCATGCGGGGCCCGAGCATGTACCCGAGGATCGCGCGCCTGCGCGGCCTCCATCGACATGCACTCTGATGGGCGACGGCGACCTCACCATAGGCTCGGGCCACGGCGGCCGGACTACCGGTCGGGGTCGAACACCCAGCGGGTGGCCCGGGTGGCGAACTCGTCCTCCCGCTCGATCACTGCGAAGGCGCGCTTGGGCTGGAACTCCACCACCGTGTTCCGGCGGATGAACTCGGCACTGAGATCCGCCGACATCGGTCGGTACTTGGCGAGGTAGCGCTCGATCCACACATCTCGTCGGCCCGTGTCGTTCACCGTCAGCGCGTCGCCCTCGATCGAGAGGCACTCGACGGTGTCCTCGGTCATGACGACCACATGCCCGTTGCCCACCAGATTGCGGGCCTTCCGTGATCGCGGTCCGCAGGAGAAGGCGAAGCGGTGCTCGCCTTCCTCCCATACGCCCCAGACGGGCGATGCGTGCGGCCGGCCGTCAGCCGAGACGGTGACGACCCAGAAGTTCCGGTTGGCGACGAGCCGTTCCGCCGCCCAGAACCACGGCAGCGGCGCCCACGCCGCCGTGTCGACGCCGTAGTCGGGCATGTGCGGCCGCTCGGCGGTGGGATCGACCACGGTCCCCTCAGCCCCGCAGGTGGTCCATGGCCAGGTAGAGGCCGATGAGCGACTTGGCGTCGACCAGCTCGCCGGACGCCACCAGGCCCGGCACCGCGTCGAGGGCCACCCGCTCGATGGTCATGTAGCCCTCCTCCACCCCCTGGAACGACGTGGCGCACGGCGTGAGGTCGGTGGCGAGGAAGAGGAAGGAGCGCTCGTCGCAGAAGCCGGGTGAGTTGTAGAACTCGGCCAGCGGCACCATGGAACCGGCTTTCATTCCCACCTCCTCCTCCAGCTCGCGGTGGGCGGTTCGCTCGACCGGCTCGTCGTGCACGTCGCGCTTGCCGGCGGGCAGCTCGAGCAGCTCCCGGTCGATGGCGGCCCGGTACTGGCGAACCAGGATCACCTCACCCACGTCGGTGACCGGGACGACGACCACCGCCCCCGGGTGGTGGACGACGTCACGCTCGAAGGTGTTGCCATCGGGGTCGGCGAAGGTACCGATGGCCGCCGAGACCAGCGTGCCGGACCAGGCGGGCTCCTCCCCCAGCTTGCGGAACGGCACTAGACGGCCCGGGCGGCGTCGTCGAGCTGCAGCAGGTGGGGGGCCCGGCCCTCGGCGCGGGCCAGGGCGGCGGCCACGAAGGCGACGAACAGGGGGTGCGGGCGGTCGGGTCGGCTCTTGAACTCGGGGTGGGCCTGGGTGCCGATCCAGAACGGGTGCCCGGCCAGCTCGACGAACTCGACCAGCCGGTCGTCGGGCGACGTGCCGACAGGCAACAGGCCCGCCTCCTCGAGGCGGCGGCGGTACCGGGAGTTGAACTCGTAGCGGTGGCGGTGGCGCTCGTAGACCAGCGGCTCGCCGTAGGCGCGGGCGACCTGCGAACCCGGGACCAGGCGGGCGGCGTAGAGGCCGAGGCGCTGGGTGCCGCCGAAGTCGACCACCTCCCGCTGCTCGTCCATGAGGTCGATGACCGGGTGCGGAGAATCGGCGTCGAACTCGGAGGAGTTGGCGCCGGCCAGGCCGCAGACGTTGCGGGCGAAGTCGATCACCATGGTCTGCATGCCCAGGCACAGGCCCAGGCAGGGGATCTCGGCCTCCCGGGCGTAACCGGCGGCGGCGACCTTGCCCTCGATGGCCCGGGGCCCGAAGCCGCCGGGGATGACGATGCCGTCGAGGTGGCGCAGGCGGTTCTCCACCAACAGGCCCTCGACCTCGCCGGCGTCGACGTAGTCGATCTCCACCCGGGCGCCGGAGGAGAACCCGCCGTGGCGCAGCGCCTCGACCACGGAGAGGTAGGCGTCGGGCAGGGCGTACTTGCCGACCAGGCCGATGCGCACGGGGGTGCTGGCGGCGTCGACCCGGGCGACCAGCGCCTCCCAGCCGGTGAGGTCGGCCACGTGGGCGGCGGCGTCGAGGCGCAGGAGACCGCACAGATACCCGTCCAGGCCCTCCTCGTGGAGGACGAGGGGGATCTCGTAGAGGTTGCGGGCGTCGACCGCGCTGACCACGGCCTTCTCGGGCACGTCGCACAGCAGGGAGATCTTCCGCTTCAGGCCCAGGGAGATGGGGCGGTCGCTGCGGCAGACGATGGCGTCGGGCTGGATGCCCCGGGCCCGCAGTTCGGTGACCGAGTGCTGGGTCGGCTTGGTCTTCTGCTCCCCCGACGGGCCCAGGTACGGGACCAGGGTGACGTGGACGTAGGCCACGTTGTCCCGGCCCACGTCGTTGCGAAACTGCCGGATGGCGTCGAGGAAGGGCAGGATCTCGATGTCGCCAACGGTGCCGCCCACCTCGGTGATGACCACGTCGACGTCGTCGGTGGCCAGCCGGGAGATCCGCTCCTTGATCTCGTTGGTGATGTGGGGGATGACCTGGACCGTGTCGCCCAGGTAGTCGCCCCGACGCTCCTTGAGCAGCACCGACTGGTAGATCGAACCGGTGGTGACGCTGGAGTCCCGGTGCAGGTTCTCGTCGATGAACCGCTCGTAGTGCCCGAGGTCGAGGTCGGTCTCCCCGCCGTCCTCGGTCACGAACACCTCGCCGTGCTGGCTGGGGTTCATGGTGCCCGGGTCCACATTGATGTAGGGGTCGAGCTTCTGGAGCGTGACCCGGAGGCCGCGGGTCTTCAGGAGTCGCCCGAGGGACGCGGCGGTCAGGCCCTTTCCGATGGAACTGGCCACGCCGCCCGTTACGAAGATGTGTTTCGCCACGGGAGTTCAGCCTACCGCCGGTGCTCGCCGGGGCGGGGAATGGTTGGCCCGCGATCGGGTGCAGAAGTTCCTTGACCTCAACCTAAGTTGAACTTGTACGGTCGCCTCCATGGACGTGAACGTGTGGATGGCGCTGCAGAGCGCGATGGAGGGCGGTGCGCCGCGTCGCAAGGTGACCAGGGCGACCCTGCGGCGCGTCGTGGCCTTCGCCCGGCCCCACCGCCGGGCCCTGGCGTGGTTCCTGGCCCTGAGCACGGTGGGCGCCGTGCTCGGGGTGGCCACGCCGGTGCTGGCCGGGCGGGCCGTCGACGACATCGTGAGCCGGCGCCCGGTCGGCTCGGTCGTGGCCCTGGCCGCCCTCATCGCCGCCCTGGCCGTGCTCGACGCAGGGATGGGGCTCTACGAGCGGCTCCAGTCGTCGCGGATCGGCGAGGGCCTGATCCTCGATCTGCGGCGCGCCGTGTTCGACCACGTCCAGTCCATGCCGGTGGCCTTCTTCACCCGCACCCGGACCGGGGCCCTGGTCAGCCGGCTCAACAACGACGTCATCGGCGCACAGCGGGCCTTCACTTCCGCCCTGTCCGGGGTGCTGACCAACGTGATCGGCCTGGCCCTCACCCTCGTGGTGATGTTCAGCCTTTCCTGGGAGATCACCCTTCTGGCCCTGGTCATCCTGCCCGTCTTCGTGATCCCCGCCCGCCGTGTCGGCGCCCGGGTCGGGGCCCTGGAGCGGGAGTCGGCCGACCACAACGCGGCGATGACGTCGCAGATGACCGAGCGCTTCTCCGCCGCCGGCGCGGTGCTGGTCAAGCTGTTCGGGCGGCCGGCGGACGAGTCGGCCGAGTTCGGCGACCGGGCCGCCCGGGTGCGCGACATCGGCGTGCGCTCGGCCATGGCCATGGAGGTGTTCCTGCGGGCCCTGATCCTGGTCTCCGGGCTGGCCCAGGCCCTGATCTACGGCCTGGGTGGCTACCTGGCCCT
>JALYYN010000271.1 GCA_030946525.1 Actinomycetota bacterium
TGGGCCAGGGCCCCGCCGATGGTGCGGCTCAGCCCGGTGGGCTCGGCCGAGGAGAAGCACAGTGCCCGTCGGCCCAGGTCGACGACGTAGGTGTCGGTGCGGCCCTTGCAGGCATGGCGGCGCCGGGCGTCCCAGCCCTTGGCCACCGGGCGGGCGCCGGAGTACGCGACGAAGTGGTCGTCGACGAAGAACACCTGCGACGGCGCCTCGTCGCTGGCCCGCAGGCCCCGGGCCAGCGCGGTCTGGACCGCCACGGGGTCACACGCGTCGGCGATGGCCCCCAGCCGGGGCCGCAGGGTGTGCACCTCAGGGGCGGCGTCCCGGCCGACCAGGGTTCCCAGGTCGGCCCGGCCCAGATGCTTGACCCCCTCCAGCGACGAGGCGCCGAGGGCGAAGCCGAAGACCGCGCACCCCAGCACCGAAAGATCGTCGTAGCGCCGGGCCGGGCCACCACGCACCCCTGCGAACACGCCCTCGAAGCCGACGGTGGCGAGGAACGGCCACAGCAACGTGGCACCGGCGTAGCGACAGGGCTGGGGCGCACCGGTGGGGACGGGCAGCAGCGAAGTGGGTGACGCCACCGCGGCGGCGGGCGCCTCAGTCGCCCCGGTGCCGCCCACGTCGGTGATGGCCTCCGCGTCCTGCTGTGCCGTCTCCTCGATCGGCAGCGGCAATGGTTTGGGGGTACTGGCCAGCAGGCGCGAGATCGTGGCGCCGCTGACCCCGAGGCGGGCGGCGATGTCCTGGCCGGCCATGCCCTCGGCGGCCAGGCGCAGCGCCGTGGCCCGGTCCTTGGCGTCAAGCTTGGGGGGCCGGCCCATCGGCGGGACCAGGGCGGCCGAGCCCTGACGACGGGCCCGTACCCGGACGGCGGACACGTAGCCAGGGCTCAGCCCGAACAGCGCCGCCGCTTCCAAACCCGACACCAGGCGGGCTTCGCACAGGCTGATCAGTGCCAGGTTGCGCAAGCCGACGTCGGCATCGTCGTAGCGGTACAGGACCCGGTGGCCGAAGCCGATCACCACCACGCCGTCTCGACGGGAGAGCCGGACCACGTCACGTTCGGGCATCCCGTCGAACGCTACGGTCGCCGGCTGGGCCATACCGCACCCTACCGCTCCACCACATCACAGTCTATGTACTTATGCAAACGCTGTGTGAACAAACTCCCTGGTCACAGCGCTACTTACAGAGGTCTGAGCCTGCGGTCGCCGTGCTCCTGTCCTACGGCGCGGTGGCGCCTTGCCGGCCTCTGGACCCGGTGGCCGCCGAGGTGTGGCAGCTCGCCATCGAGCCTCTCGGTCTCCCCCTGGTGCTGCGCGCCCTGGCTGCATGGTGGCGTGTTGCCGACGAGATCGAGGGGTCGCCCCACCCGGCCCCTGCGTTGGCCAGTGGGCTCGTGCGCCTGGTCAGTGCGCGGGCGGGGGTGCCACGGACCGGCGTTCCCGTGGCCGCGGCCGACGACCTCGCGGTGGGCGCCGCCGCCCGCTTCCTGGACCGCCACCTTCGGCTGTCCCGCCATCGCCTCTGGTGAACCCTCGCCCGCCGCTCTCCTCGTTCAGGAGCCGACCTCGAACCACACCCGCTTCCCGCCACCGCGTTCCCGCTCCACGCCCCACGCCGACGCCAGCTCCTCGACGATCAGGACGCCCCGCCCGGAGACGTCGTCGGGATGGCCGAGGCGGCGGACGGGCACCTCAGGGCCCATGTCGTACACGCCCACCCGGACCACGCTGCCGTGCAACTCGACGACCAGCTTCGGCCCGGCCCGTCCGTGCAGGATGGCGTTGGTGACGATCTCACTGGTGAGCAACTCCACCGTGTCGACCACCTCGGCGGCGACCCGACGGCTCATCAGCACGTCACGAACGAAGCGCCGGGCGGCGCCGACACTCGTGGGGGACGGGGGAAGCGTTGTGCGTACCTCGATGGCTGTAACAGTACCGGCAATATAACGGCGTTTGGACTCATGCCACTCCTGGGAAGAGAGGCCGGATGGACGCCATCACGCTCTTGAAGCAGGACCACAAGACGGTTGACAAGCTCTTCAAGGAGTTCGAAAAGGCGGCCCGACCGGCCCAGCAGCGAAAGCTCGCCCAGAAAGTGATCGAGGAGCTCTCCGTCCACGCTGCCATCGAGGAGATGCTCTTCTACCCGGCCGTCCGCGATCGGGTGCCGACCACCGAGGACACCGTGCTGGAGTCCCTCGAGGAGCACCACATCGTGAAATGGGTCCTCTCGGAGCTGGAGGACATGAAGCCCGATCACGAGCGCTTCAAGGCCAAGATGACCGTGCTCATCGAGAGCGTCCGCCACCATGTGCAGGAGGAGGAGAAGGAGCTCTTTCCCGATGTCCGCAAGGCCCTCGGTCGCAAGGAGCTGGCCGAGCTCGGCGCCGCGCTCGAGAAGGCCAAGAAGACCGCTCCCACCCGACCGCACCCCCGCGCCCCCGACACGCCTCCGGGGAACCTGGTGGCCGGCACCGCGTCGGCGGTGGTCGACAAGGCCAAGGCCAAGGTCAAGGAGAAGGTGGGCTCCAAGTAGGGACGGGGTCCTCGGACAACGGCCTTCGGTCCCCGGACGGCAGCGACGAGCCGGGCGAGGTCTCGTCGAGCACCAGTCCCATGACCACCGCGTCCCACAGCTCCCCGCTGCGGCGACGGTAGTGACGGCGCAGGACGCCCTCCTCCACGAAGCCGTGACGCCGGTACAGGCGTCGCGCCACCGTATTGTGCGGCCACACCTGCAGAGTCAGCTTGTGGGCGCCCCGATGGCGAGACCAGTCGACCGCGGCGTCGACCAGGGCGGCGCCCACGCCGCGGCCCCGCCACTCGGCGCCCACGATCATGCCCAGGGACGCCACGTTGTACGGCGCCAGGTCCATGCCGACGTGGCCGATCATCTCGGACCCCTCCTCGCTGACCGCCACCAACGACTCACCGGGGCCGCCTTCCTCCATGCGCTCGACGAAGCGCCGGCGCTGGGCGGCCCGGTCGAGCGGCGGCTCGGCCCCGAGCCACAGCCGCTCCTCGACCACCGACGCGAACAGGTCGACCAGGGCGTCGAGATCGCCGGCGACAGCGGGACGGACGACGAACCAGGGTTGGCCGGTCACCCGCGATCAGCCGCGGGCCATGATCGCGCCCACCACCCTGCGGCTCACCGACCAGGGGGTCAGGCGCGAGACGCCGCACATGACCCGGTTCAGGAGCCCGGGCACGTACTGGGCCCGGCCCCGCGCGACCGCCCGGAGGCCGGCGGCGGCGACGGCCTCGGCCGACATCCACGCCGCGCCGGGCACCACCGTCCGGTTGGCGCCGGCGACCTCGTGGAAGCCGGTGTGGGTGAAGCCCGGGAGCAGGGCGGTCACGGTCACGCCCGAGCGTCGGACCTCCTCGTGCAGGCTGTGGCTGAAGCTCGAGAGGTAGGCCTTGGTCGCCGAGTAGGTGGCGACGTTGGGGAGCGGCTGGACGCCGGCGATCGAGGAGATGTTGAGCACGCCGCCGCGTCCCCGGGCGAGCATCCCATCGAGGGCGGCGTGGGTGAGGCGCACCGGCGCCAGCACGTTGAGGCGGACCTGGCCGTCCTGCCAGTCGACAGGGATCTCGGCGAACCGGCCCTGGGCGCCGACCCCCGCGTTGTTGACCAGCAGGTCGACGGGAGGATCGGCCCGGAGCCGTTTCTCGACCGACGCCAGGTCGACCGGATCGGTCAGGTCGGCGACGAGCACCTCCACGTCGACGCCGTGGGCGGCGCGCAGCTCGTCGGCCAGGGAATCGAGGAGCTCGGCCCGCCGGGCGACCAGGACGAGGGCGGTGCCGTCGGCCGCCAGCCGGACGGCGATGGCCCGGCCGATACCGCTCGACGCCCCGGTGACCAGGGCGACCGGCCAGCGAGGCATAGGGGATTGTCTCACCCCCTCGGTAGGGTCCGCGGGCATGGAGATCTCCTGTGACGACTGCGTGATGCAGGACACCCCGGCGTGCGAGGACTGCGTGGTGACGTTCATCTGCGGGCGGGAGCCCGGCGAGGCGGTGGTGATCGACGTGGCCGAGGCGCGGGCCGTCCGCCTGCTCGGCGAGGCCGGTCTGGTGCCGCCGCTGCGCCGGCGCACCCGGGCCGCCCGGTGAGAGCGCGCACGCGGGCACGGTAGAGGAGGGGATCACCTATAGGCGGATGGGCCGAGTGCTACGGTCCCTGACGAGATGGCCCGGTCTTCGGGCCGCGTGGCCACAGGAGCCTGCTTGCGAAAGCTCCATCTCGTCGGGTTGACGACCGACCGCGACGGCTTGATCTTCACGGCGCGGAAGGGTTCCAAGTCGGGTGGCTACATCGTGCCCCTGGACGACAAGGTGCTCGACGCCGTCGCCGAGGCCCGCAACGGCCACCCGGACGCGCCCGACGTCCGCGCCGAGATGCGCCCCGCCGGGCCGGGCGTCGACCGGGACCACCGCGACGGGCGCGGGGACAGCAGCCTCACGCCCCGCGAGATGCAGGCGCGTCTGCGGGCCGGGCGCACCATCGACGAGGTGGCCGCCGAGGCCGGCGTGGAGAACGGATGGGTCGCCCGCTTCGCGGTGCCCATCCTCGCCGAGCAGGCCCAGGTGGTCGAGCTGGTCCGGGGCCTCGTCTACGCCAAGCCCCGCCTGGGCGACTCTGCCCAACCGCTGAACGCGTCGGTGATCCAGAACCTCTCAGACAAGGGCGTGTTCCTGCCCGACGATCTGGCCGCCGCGGGCTGGAGCGCCTTCCAGCTGCACGATTCGGTCTGGATGGTCCGCTTCAGGTACCGATCGCGCGGGCGCGACCAGGAAGCGCAGTGGGAGGTCGACGTCCCCACCGGTCGCCTGCAAGCCCGGAACCGTCACGCCTCGGACCTCGGCTACGTGGACGGCGGTCCCCGCCGGCACGGGCCGGCCCACGACGCCGACGGCGATACCGGCGATGCCGACGAACCGACCGGGGCGGTCGGTGACACGGCCCGGCGCACCCGCACGCCGGCGGCGGCCCGAACCGGGGCCCGGACCCGAACCGCCGCCAGAGCACGGCCGGCGACGACCCGGACCAGGGCTGCGGCCGCCCGACGTGCATCGACGGCGCGCCCGTCGTCGCAGGC
>JALYYN010000276.1 GCA_030946525.1 Actinomycetota bacterium
CGTGCGACCGGTCGGCGAAGGCCACCGAGCCTCCGGCCCCGTCGTGCCCGAACCCGCCGGGGGCGTGGAGCACGGCATCGGACGACAGTGAGAAGCCGAGGCCGAAGGACGTCGGAACGGCGAGGACCCGGTCGGGGCCCGCCGACTGTGGCCGCGAGGCCTCGTCGAGCGTGGCGCCGGACAGGAGCCGGTCGCAGGCCAGCTCGCCGTAGAGTCGGGCCAGGGACCGGGCGGTCGTGATGCCGTTGGCGGCCGGCCACTCGGCCTGGTGCAGCTCGGGCGCGTTGAACGACTCGACGTCGAGCTGGCCGGGAGGCACGGCGAAGGCTCGGAAGGTCAACGACTCCAGGTCGAGGATGGCCGCCAGGAAGGCCAACGCCGGGTCGTCGTGCTCGACGGCCGCCATGTCGAGGCCGCCCGGCACCAACCGGGCGACCTCCGCCTCCCGTTCCGGCGGGAGGCCGATCCAGGTGTCGAGACCCAGCGGCCCCGCCACCTCGTCGGCGAGCATCCGCCCGACGGTGCGGCCGGTCGCCCGGCGCACCACCTCGCCCACCAGCCACCCGAAGGTCAGGGGGTGGTAGCCGTGGGTGCTGCCCGGCTCCCAGTGGGGGGCCTGGGCGGCGAGCCGGGCGGCGACCAGATCCGGGTCGTGGCACTGCTGGAACGTGATGGGCTCGTCGAAGGTGGGCAGGCCCGCCCGATGGGTGAGCAGGTGGCGGACGGTGACGCCGGCCTTGCCCTGAGCGGCGAACTCCGGCCAGATCGAGGCGACGGTGGCGTCGATGTCGAGGATGCCGCGCTGCCACAGCAGCAGGGCGCACACCGTGGTGAGGCCCTTGGTGGTCGAGTAGACGAGGGCGGGGGTCCGCTCCTCCCATGGCCGGCCGGTGTGGGGGTCGGCGACGCCCCCCCACAGATCCACGACCGGCTGCCCGTCGACCACCACGGCGACGGCGGCGCCCACCTCGCCGGGATCGACGAAGTTGGCCGCGAACGCGTCCCATACCGGCTCGAACCCCTGGGCGCACACCCCCGAGATGGCGGTGGCCGTCATCCGACGAAGGTACGCCTTTCGTGGGTACGGGTACGTTCCGGAGGTGCCAGTGTCGCCCAGCAGCATCCCGACGGTCATCGCCGGGCGCTACCAGGTCGACGGCGCGCTGGGTCGGGGCGGGATGGCCGAGGTGCGCGCCGGAACCGACCTGCGGCTGCAGCGCCCGGTGGCGGTGAAGTTCCTCCTCCCCGAGATGGCGGCCCGGGAGGACATCCGGCGCCGGTTCGAGGCCGAGGCCCGCTCGGCGGCGTCGTTGAGCCACCCCCACGCCGTCGCCGTCTTCGACACCGGCGAGTACGAGGGCCAGCCGTACATCGTGATGGAGCGGCTACCGGGCGAGACACTCGCCGACCGCATCGCCGCCGGCCCGGTCGACCCGGCTTGGCTGTGCATGGTCGCCGGCGAGGTGCTGGGGGCGCTGGCCGCCGCCCACGCCGTCGGCCTGGTCCACCGCGACGTGAAGCCCGGCAACATCCTCGTCACCGCCGACGGCCACGCCAAGATCGCCGACTTCGGCATCGCCAAGGGACTGGAGGGGGCGCGGGGCTACGGGGACGCCGGGGGCGCCGCCGACCTCACCGTGGCCGGCCAGCTCCTCGGCACGCCTGCCTACCTGGCCCCCGAGCGGATCGACGGCGCCCCGGCCACCGCCCGCGCCGACATCTACGCCATGGGCGTCGTTCTCTACGAAGCCCTGGCGGGCCGGAACCCGTTCCCGGGCGACACCCCGCTCGCCGCCTTCCGGGCGGTCATGGCCGGGGCGTACCGCCCCCTGGGCGAGGTCCGCCCAGGCCTCGACCCGTCGCTCCTCGCCGTGGTCGAACGGGCCATGGCGACCGACCCGGACCGTCGCTTCCCGTCCGCGGCGGCGATGGCCACCGCCCTGGCCGGAAGCGGGACCGCCGCCGGAGCGGCGCCGACGCTCCTTGACCGGCCCGGCGGGTCGGCGGCAACGGCCGTCCTGTCGGCGCCCGTGGTGGGCGCCGTCCCCACTGAGGTCGGCGCCGCCGGAGGCGCGGCGGTGCCTCCGCCGGTCCGCCGACCCCGTGGGCGCGTCCCGCTGGCCCTGATCGTCGTCCTCGCGTTCGTCGCCGTAATGGTGGCCGGGCTGCACGGCCGGTCGAGCCCTTCGACCGGGGCCGCGGGCGCCGCGTCGGCGACCAGCAGCCAGCCTTCGTCGACCGACCAGCCGACCACCACCGTCGCCGGCTCGACCACTCCCGCGGGCCAGGCC
>JALYYN010000279.1 GCA_030946525.1 Actinomycetota bacterium
GTGCCGGCCCGGGCGCCCGCCCCGACGCCGGCGCCCGTCCACGGTGTGGAGGCGACGGTGGCGTCGGCGTCCTCGGGCAGGACCCTGAGCCCGGCGGTGGCCTCCGGGCGGCGACCGCGAGGCGGGCCGACCGGGCCCGGCGCCGGCGTCCCCGTCCGCGCCCGCGTCCGCAGGTAGACGGTCTGGGCGACGGCGCCGAGCAGCAGCACGAGGGTGAGGATGCCGAGGGCGCGCACCCGCCGGTCATGTCCGGTGGAGGAGGCCGGGACCGGCGTGGCCGCGACCGGCGCGGTGGCGTCGGTCAGCGACAGGGTGGAGACGAAGGCGTCACCGGCGGTGGCGACCCGGCCGGGTTGCAGCGACTTGACCGCCGGGAAGTCGTTCGACGCGGTGGTGCCCAACAGGTGGACGGTGCCCTGGACGTCGAGGGCGACGCCCAGACCCTGGTCCTCGTCCCGGCCCCCGACGAAGCTGGAGAACAGCGCCGAGATGCCGGCCGGGTTCAGCTTCAGCACGAAGGCGTCGGAGCCGCCGGCCTTGGCCGGTTGCATGGCACGACTGGTGGGCCAGTTCGTGGATCCGGTCGTGCCCACCACGACGGCGCTGCCCGTCGAGTCGACGGCGATGGCGTTGGCGCCGTCGGCTCCCGTGCCCCCGTAGTAGGTGGAGTACACCAGGGTGGCGCCTGGCGGGTCGAGCTTGGCCACGAACGCGTCGGAGTCGGCGTCCTTGCGGGGCTGGATGGCGGCGACGGTCGGGAAGTTGGGTGAGTTGGTGTTGCCGGTGACGTAGGCGGCCCCGGCGGCGTCGACGGCGATGGCGGTGCCCTGGTCGACATCGCTGCCGCCGAGGAAGGTCGAGTACACGAGGGCCGAGCCGGTGGGGCTGTACTTGGTCACGAAGGCGTCGGGGAAGCTGCCGGCCACGCCGTTGGCGGAGCCGCCGGCGCCGGCCTGGAACGGCCGGACGATGGGGAAGCCGGACGACAGGGTGTCGCCGGTCACGTAGGCGCTGCCCTGGGCGTCGACGGCGATGGCCAGGCCGTGGTCGTCACTGCTGCCGCCGAGCCGGGTGGCGAAGGCCAGGGGGGCGCCGGTGGCGGGGATCTTCACCACGAAGGCGTCGATGTCGTCGGGCCGGAACGGGCCGGCCTGCTGAGCGCCGATGGACGGGAAGTCGACCGAGCTGGTCGAGCCTGTGACGTAGACGGCGCCCGAGGAATCCACGGCCACGCCGCGGGCCCCGTCGGTTCCGGAGCCGCCCACGAACGTCGACCAGTCCAGTGAGCTCCCGTTGGGCGAGATCCGGGCCACGAAAGCGTCGCTCGGGCCTCCGCCGTAGCGGTCCTGCGCGGCCTTGGCCCGCGGGAAGTCGGGCGACTCCGTGACGCCGGTGACGTAGACCCCCCCGTCGGCGCCGACCGTCACGCCATAGCCGGTGTCGCGCCCGCCGCCGCCCAGGTAGGTCGACCACACCAGCGCGGTGCCCGCGGCGTTGATCTTGGAGACGAACACGTCGCTGGCCGACCCGCCCACTGCGGAGGGGAGGGCCAGCTTGGGCTGGAACGGCGTGCCGGTGGGGAAGTCGGCGGACTCCGTGGAGCCGACGACGTAGGTGTTGCCCTCCCTGTCGGTCGCGATGCCGTAGCCGCTGTCGGCGCCCGCCCCACCCAGCAGGGTCGAGGTCAGCAGGGTCGGGTCGATGACCAGGGGAAGGGTCGGGTCGTAGGTCCCGACCCGGAAGCCGATCCGCGTCGGGCCCAGCAGCTCGAAGCTGCCGCTGACGCTGCGGCGGCCGCCGGGCGCGTCCTGGTACACCACCGGCCGGGCCATGCGGGTGGTGGTCCCGCCCAGGTCGATCACCAGGTCGCCGCCGCCGTCCACGGACAGGCTGCGGGCGCCGTCGACGTCGAGCGCCACCGCCCCGGGGTCGGCGCCCGGGGCCACGACCATGTCGTGCTCCAGGCGCCGCCGGTCGCCGTGCCAGACCATGTCGACGCCCGGCCACACCTGACGGGCGACCACCGAGCCGTAGGTGGGAAGGCCTGCGTTCCATGCCGCGGCGTCGTCGCCCCGGAGCCGGGTGACGGTGCCGGGAAGCGGGTCGCGCCCGACCAGCGGGGCGGCGGACGCCGCGGCCGCACCGGCGGGGCGGAGGCCGAAGACGCCGCCGTCGACCGCCAGCGTGGCGTCGGTGGCGCCGAGGGCGACCGAGTAGCCCGGCCCGTGGACGACGAAGCCCCCCGGGCCGGCGGGCTCGAAGGCGAGGGGCAGCGACGCCAGCACGTTCCCGCCGGCCGGGCGGGCGGCGGCGGACGTCGAGGGGCGCGACGAAGTCACCGTGGCAGCCGTGAAACCGGTCGCCACCACCACGAGTGCGAGGAGGGCCGTGATCACTGCGGTGGTACGGACGCGGCTCGATCTGAGGAGAGCCATCCCCCGATCCTGTCGCATCCGGGACCCCCGGGGGCGAACCCCCGCCTCCCGGGCGGCGAAAATCAGCGCCGCGGCTTCAGGTACGGGGCGGGCGTCTGCTTCACCGGGACGAGCTCCCGGCGGTACTGGCGGTGGGTGCGCTCGATGGCGTCGCGGGCCTCGGCCACCACATCGGCGAGCTGCCGCCGGAGCCGGGCCACCTCGTCCTCCAGCTCCATCACCGCTTTCACCCCGGCCAGGTTCAGGCCGGCCTCGGTGAGCTCGTGGATGCGGCGCAGGCGGTCGATGTCGCGCGGGCTGTAACGGCGGCTCCCCCCGCCGGTGCGGGCCGGGTCGAGGAGCCCCCGGCGCTCGTAGATGCGCAGCGTCTGGGGGTGCACGCCGGCCAGCTCGGCGGCGACGGAGATGACGTAGACGCCCCGCTCGGGGCCACCCAGGGGATTCGTGCTCGTCGGGCCCCTCACTCCTCCCGGCTCCTGGCTTCGAAGTGGGCGCGTGGCGACCCGGTCGACGCCGACGCCAGCGCCTCGATGGCCTCCCGCTCGGCCGAGGAGAGGTTGGTCGGCACAACCACCTCCACGGTCACGAGGAGGTCGCCGGCCGCCTTGGGCCCGTCGTCGGACACGCCCCGTCCCTTCACCCGGAAGGTGCGGCCCGACCTGGTGCCCGGCGGCACCCGCAGCACGACCGACGCGTCGAGCGTCGGCACCGTCACCGGGGCACCCAGGGCGGCTTCGGCGAAGGTGATGGGCACGGTCAGGGTCAGGTTGCGGCCCTTGCGACCGAAGAGGGTGTGCGGCGCGACCCGGACGGTCACCCACAGGTCGCCCGGAGGGGCCCCGCTGTCGCCCGGCGCACCCCGGCCCTTGACGCGGATGCGCTGGCCATCGTCCACGCCCGGCGGGATCCGAACCTTGACCTGGCGGGGGCGGACCTCGACACCGCTGCCCCGGCACGTCGGGCAGGGGGTCTCGACGGTCATCCCCCGCCCACCGCACTGCGGGCAGGCCCGGCTGAAGGAGAACAGGCCCTGGTTCTCGGCCGTCACCCCCCGCCCGCCGCAGCGCGAGCAGACGACCGGCGTGGTGCCGGGCGCGGCACCGCTGCCGTGGCAGGTGCTGCAGGGGGCCTCGCTGGTGACGTTGACGGTGGTGGTGACGCCGTTCAGGGCGTCGAGGAACGACAGGTGGAGCTCGGCCTCGACGTCCTCCCCACGCCTGGTCGACGACGTCGCCGTGCGACCCCGCTGGCCCGGCGCGCCGGCGGTGGCGCCGCCCCCGAAACGGCCGAGGATGTCGCCGAAGAGGTCGCCCAGGTTGTCGCCCCGGAAGTTGAACGTGCCGGCGCCGGGCTGGCCGGCCGCGCCCGCCCCGCTGGCGCCGGGGAAGCCGCTGCCACCACCGGCGGCCATGGGCCCGAGACGGCGCACCTCGTCGTACTCCTTGCGCTTGCCGGCGTCGGAGAGCACGTCGTAGGCCGCCGAGATCTCCTTGAAGCGCTCCTCCTTGCCGGGATTGGCGTCGGGGTGGTTCTGCTTGGCCAGCTTCCGGTAGGCGCGGCGGATTTCGGTGTCGGTGGCCGACTGCGGCACCCCGAGCACCTTGTAGTAGTCCTTCTCGAACCACTCCCGCTGCGGGGCCATGGTGTCGCTAGCCTCGGACCTTCACCATGGCGGGCCGGAGCACGCGCCCCTTCCACCGGTAGCCCGCCCGGAGGACCTCGGCCACCACCGGGCCACCGTCGCCCGCCTCATGGGCCACCGCGTCGGCCTCGTTGGGGTCGAACGCCTCGCCGGCGGGGTCGATGCGCTCCAGCCCCTCCTTGCCCAGGATGAACACCAGCCGGTCCCGCACCTGCTCGTAGCCCTGCTGGTGGACGACAGCCATGTCGAAGGTGTCGAGCACGTCGAGCAGCTTCTCGACCAGGGCCTCGGCCGCCCGCTCCTGGTGTTCCGACTGCTGCTTCAGGATGCGCTTGCGGTAGTTGTCGAAGTCCGCCCGCGTCCGGAGAAGCTGGTCCAGGTAGTCGTTCCGCTCCGACTGCAACCGGTCCATGTCCCCGAGCAGCCGCGCCTCCATCTCGGACAGCTCCAGCTCCACCTCATCCATCTCATCCTCAGCCGAAAGCGGAGACGAGGGGGCGTCCCGATCAGCCTCGCCGGAGCCCGGCGCGACGGCAGAGGCGTCCGGGTGGCCCGTAGGGGGGGGACCCGCCGACGCTTCAGCGTAGGTGGGGGGGGACCCCTGAGGGACAGGACCCGGAGGCCGGGCCTCCGTGTCCCGCCCGCGTGTAGGCGTGTCCGACATAGGACTACGCCCCCTCGTCGACGATTTCGGCGTCCACCACCTCGTCGTCCCCACCGTCGTCGCCACCACCGCTGGCGTTCTCCGACGCAGCCTCGGAGTACAGGCGGGTGGTGATGCCCTGGTTGACGGTCATCAGCTCCTCGGTGTCGGTCCGGATGGCGCCCAGGTCGTTGCCCTTGAGCGAGCCCTTCAGGTTCTTGACCGCACCCTGGAGCTTGGCCTTCTCGGGCTCCGACATGCGCTCGCCGTGCTCCCGAATCATGCGCTCGGTCTGGTAGACGAGGGTGTCGCCCTGGTTGCGGGTCTCGGCCTCCTCCTTGCGCTCGCGGTCCTCCTCGGCGTGGGCCTCGGCGTCGCGGATCATCTGGTTGATGTCGTTCTTGTTGAGCGCCGACTGACCGGTGATGGTCATCGACTGCTCCTTGTTGGTGGCCCGGTCCTTGGCCGACACGTGGACGAT
>JALYYN010000026.1 GCA_030946525.1 Actinomycetota bacterium
CGGCGAGCCGACGGTGGAGGCGACCATCGCCATCCTGCGGGGGCTGAAGGAGCGCTACGAGGTCCACCACGGCGTGCGAATCCAGGACGCCGCCCTCGTGGCCGCCGGGGTGCTGTCCGACCGCTACATCACCGGGCGATTCCTGCCCGACAAGGCCATCGACCTGATCGACGAGGCGGCCAGCAAGCTGCGCATCGAGATCGACTCCATGCCGACGGAGATCGACGTGGTCGAGCGGCGCATGCGCCAACTGGAGATCGAGCACGTCGCCCTGGCCAAGGAGACCGACTACTCCAGCCGCGAGCGCCTGGCCGCCATCGACGCCGAGCTGGCCGACCTGCGCGAGCGGTCCGACGGCATGAAGGCCCACTGGAACCTGGAGCGGGAGGCCATCGGCCGCATCCGGGCCCGCAAGGAGGAGCTGGAGTCGGTGCGCGAGCAGGTCGAGCGCGAGGTCGACCTGGAGGCCGCCGCCCGTCTCCGCTACGGCCGCATCCCCGTGCTGGAGACCGAGCTGGAGGCGGCCTCAGCGGCCCTGGCCGAGCTGCAGGCCGACCGCCGCATGCTGAAGGAGGAGGTCGACGCCGAGGACGTGGCCGAGGTCGTCAGCCGCTGGACCGGCGTTCCCGTCTCCAAGCTGCTGGAGGGCGAGGTGGCAAAGCTCGTGCGCATGGAGGAGGTCCTCCACGCCCGCGTCATCGGCCAGGAGGAGGCGGTGTCCGCGGTGGCCAACGCCATCCGCCGCTCACGTGCCGGGCTGTCCGATCCCCACCGACCCATCGGCTCCTTCCTGTTCCTCGGCCCGACCGGCGTGGGCAAGACCGAGCTGGCCCGTTCCGTGGCCGACTTCCTGTTCGACGACGAGCGGGCCACCGTCCGCATCGACATGAGCGAGTACCAGGAGAAGCACACCGTCTCCCGGCTGATCGGCGCCCCTCCGGGCTACGTGGGCTACGACGAGGGCGGCCAGCTCACCGAGGCCGTCCGCCGGCGCCCCTACGCGGTCGTGCTGCTCGACGAGATCGAGAAGGCCCATCCCGAGGTGTTCAACGTCCTGCTCCAACTGCTCGACGACGGCCGGCTCACCGACGGCCAGGGCCGCACGGTGGACTTCAGCAACGTCGTGCTCATCATGACGTCGAACCTGCCCGGCGACCCCGCCGCCTTCTTCCGGCCCGAATTCCTGAACCGGATCGACGAGATCGTGCGCTTCCGGTCCCTCACCGAGAACGACATCGAGCGCATCGTCCACATCCAGCTCCGCCACCTGGCCGACCGCCTGGCCGCCCGGCGGCTCACCCTGGACGTGAGCGACGACGCCACCGCCTGGCTGGCCCACACCGGCTACGACCCCACCTACGGCGCCCGGCCGCTGAAGCGGGTCATCCAGCGCAAGATCGCCGACCCCCTGGCTCTGGCCCTGTTGGAGCTCCGCTACACCGAGGGCGACACCGTCCACGTCGACGTGGCCGGCGACGAGCTCGCCCTCAAGTAGCCCGAGCCAACCGGTGACGGTTTTGCACGCCCGGGCGTGTTTTTCTGTCACCAGTTCGTCAGGGGAAGAGCGGCGAGCGCGCGGAGGGCACGTTCGCTGCCGGCGTCGTCGCCCAGGTCGCGGGACATGACCAGGCTGCGCTGAAAGAAGCTGCGGGACTCGTCGAAGGCGGCCTGGTCGGCAGCGATCTCGCCCAGGGTCAGCAAATCGGTGGCGGCCAACAGGACGTTGCCCACCTCGCACTCGAGCGACAGCGACTGCTCGGCCAGGCTGCGGGCCGTCTCGAAGCGACCGTCGCGCCGGGCCAGGTGCCCCAGGAAGCGGGCCGACGCGGCGATGCCGACCGGATCTCCGAGGTCACGGCGCATGGCCAGGCTCTCGTCGAGGCAGCGTCGGGAGCTCGGCACGTCGCCCTGGAGGGCGAGCAGGCTGCCGAGGTTTTCCAGGGCCATGGCCTGGCTGTGGCGGTCGCCCATGGCCCGGTACAGGGCCAGGCTGTCCTCGCAGTGGACCCGGGCCTGACCCAGGGCGCCGTCCCGGTCGTCGCCGCCGCACGCGACGCGGACCTGGTACACCACGGCCAGGTTGAGCAGCGACCCGGCGACCAGTCGGTCGTCGCCGAGGGCCCGGCCGATGACGACGTTCTCGGCGTAGAGGCACTCGGCCCGGTCGAGCTCGCCGGCGGAGACCGCCAGGTTGGCCAGCCCGTTGAGGGCGGCGGCGACCCCCCGGCGGTCATCCAGTCGGCGGTGCAATGCCAGGCCGGCCTCGTACAGCCGCCCGGCCCCGGCGCGGTCGCACTGGCGCTGAGCCAGGATACCGGCGCCGTTGAGCGCCCGGGCCCGTAACCGCGGTGGCGTGCCGGCCCGCCCCGCCACCGCCTCGAGGCGCCGCCGCCCCTCGTGCAGGGCGCCCCGGATCTCCCAGAACCGCCACAGGGCGACGGCCAACCGGGCGCCCAAGATGGGCGAGCCCGACTCCTCCGCCCACTCCGCCGCGACCCGGAGGTTCTCCTCCTCGGCCCCCAACACGCCCAACCACGCGGGTTGGTCGGGGCCGTCCAGGCCCGGGTCGGCCGCCTCGGCCAGGCCGCACGCCCACCCGAGATGCCGGTCCCTCGCCGCGGCGACGGCCCCGTCGCCCTCGGCGGCGAGCTTCTCGGCGCCGTACTGGCGCATCGTCTCCAGCATCCGGTAGCGCACGTTGCCCCGCAGGTGGTCGGCCACGAGGAGCGACTTGTCGACCAGGCCGGCCAGAGCGTCGACCATCTCGTCGTCGGGCATGGCGCAGACGGCACGGGCACCGTCGAGCCCGAAGCCCCCGACGAACAGGGCGACGCGCGCCAGCACCCGGCGCTCCGGCGAGGCCAGCGTGGCGTAGCTCCAGTCGACGGCGGCCTGCAGGGTGCGCCGGCCGCCACTGACGAGGAACCGGAACCGGTCGCCCAGCCGGGCCTCGATCTCGGTCACGCCGAAGGAGCGGGTGCGGGCGGCGGTCAGCTCGATGGCCAGCGGGAGGCCGTCGAGCTGGCGGCAGATGCGGGCCACGGACGCGCTCACCTCGTCGAGGACGAGCCCGGGTGCGACCGACGCGGCCCGCTCACAGAACAGCCTCACCGCCTCGAACCCGAGCAGCTCGGCCAGGGGTCCGGTACGGTCCGCACCCGGCACCGTGAGCGGCTCGACCGTCCAGATCGTCTCGCCCGTGATGCCCAGTGGCGTCCGGCTGGTGGCGAGGACGTCGAGCCCCGGGCAGCGACCCACCAGCTCTTCGACCAGCGCCGCGCACGGGCCCAGTACGTGCTCGCAGTTGTCGAGCACCAGCAGGACGCGACACCTATCCAGCTGTTCAACCAGCGCGTCCACCGGCACACCGGTCCCACCCTCCCGCAGCCCGAGTACGGCCCGCACGTGTGACGCCACGACGCCGCCCGCGGGCAGGCCGGCCAGCTCCACCGCCCACACGCCGTCGGGGTGGGCGGCACCGGAGCGGCTGGCGTACTCGAGGGCCAGCCGGCTCTTGCCCACGCCGGCCGGGCCCACCAGGGTGAGCACCCGTGAGCCCGGCCGCCGGGCGGCCAGCTCGGCCAGATCGGCCGAGCGCCCGACGAAGCTCGAGACGGGGAGGCGCAGGTTCCCCGGCACGCGACCCGTCGCGCCCGCCGCCACCATCCTGGAGTAGGTGGCGTCGGCCTCGACCGACGGGACTGTGCCGAGCTGGTCGGCCAGGACGCGGCGGCAGTCGTCGAAGGCGCGCCGGGCCGCGGCCAGGTCGCCGCCCGCGGCATGGGCGCCGACCAGCCGCAGGTGGCCGGCCTCCTCCCACGGCTCGACGCCCACTGCCTCCCGGGCAAGGGTGACGGCGCAGGTGTGGTCGCCTTGGGCCGACGCGGCGCGCGACGCCAGATCGAGCGCTGCCAACAACAACCGCTGGAGGTCGGCCTGCCGGCCTTCGACCCACGGCCCGCAGTCCGACGGCAGGAAGCGGGCCCGGGCGACCGCTGCCGCGCCGATGGCGAGGCGCCGCGCCTCACGGGTGTCGCCGCCGGCCAGCGCCCGGGCCCCGGCGTCGAGCTGCGTGGCCGCCGACTCAACGTCGACCGTCACCGGGCCGGGCAGACTCACCCGGTAGCAGCCGTCCATGGTGCGGAGCACGTCGCGGTCGCCCACCCCGGCGGCGACGAAACCGGCGCGCAGCCTCGACACCAGGAGGCGCAGCGCCGGCCGCCACGTGTCGGGGAGGTCGTCACCCCACACCGCGTCGGCCAACTCGTCCCGCGCCACGGGCCGGTCCCGGTGGAGCACCAGATAGGCGAACGCCACCCGCCCACGGGGCCCGAGCCTGAGCTCGGTGGTGGCGGGCTCGGTGGTGGCGGGCCTACTGGTTGTGGCCTCACCGACCCGCACCTTGAGGGTCCCGGCAAGGCTGATCGCGATGGGCTGACTCATGCCGCCTGAGCTTGCGGGTGCGTTACGGGTGTATTGCGGGGTCCCCCGCATACTCGCGCCTTTACGGGAGGCCGCGCCGCACGAACTCCACGACACCGAGAGACGACTGGGCCATCGAGACGATGTCTCGCCAACGCGCCGTCGTCGCCGAGCTGGCCCACGAGGCCGCCACCTCCGCCGAGGACGACTTGCGTTGTCGGGCGTGGCTGGCGACCGGCCACCAGAGCCGGACCTACCTCCGCCACCTCGAGCCCTGGTCGGCGTCCGCCGGGTTCGACGCATCGCTCCCGGACGTCGCCCGCCACCGGGCCGCGCTCGAGGAGCACGCGCTCCGTGCGGAGGCGCAGGCGCTGCGCCTCGACGACGGCACCAGCGCGCCAACCCGCGAACGGCTCGGAGTCCGCCTGGCCTTGATCGGCAAGGGCGGCGCCGGGAAGACCTTCGTCGCCGCCACCCTGGCCCGTCTGCTGGCGAGGTCGGGCCGGCGGGTGCTCGCCGTCGACCTCGACACCAACCCCGGCCTGTCGTACAGCCTGGGCATGAGCGGCGCCGACGCCGCGCTGCCCCGGGAGGCGGTCGAGCCGTGCGCGGGGGGCAACTATGGCTGGCAGCTCGCCGCCGGGCTCAGCCCACGGGAGGTCGTCGACCGGTTCTCGGCGGCCGGGCCCGACGGCGTCCGCCTCCTGTCCCTGGCCAAGATCGACACCGTTGACAAGCAGGGCCCCAAGCAGACCGTCGCTGCCCTGCTCCATGTGGTGCTCGGCTTCGGGTGGCCGGGGTGGGATGTGGTCGCCGACCTGGAGGCGGGCCCGACGACTCCTTTCGAGCGCTACCACGCGTTCGCCGACGATGTCGCCGTGGTCGTGGGCCCGGCGTGGCGATCGGCCCTCACCGCCCGTCGCCTCCTGCCCATGGTGGGCGACCGCCGGACGGTTGTCGTGGCCAACCGGTTCCGCGCCGAGCCCGACCATCCGGGCCTGGCCGCGGCCGTCCGTCTTCCCGACGACCCCGAAGTGGCGCAGGCCGAGCGCAGGGGCCTGGCGCCCCTCGATGTCTGCCCCGGCTCGCCGGCCGTGGTCGCCCTCCGCTGGCTGATCGGCCACCTCCTCGCCGGGACTGCCGCAGCCTGACCCTCCCTCACCGTCGCCGCGCATCCCTCTCACACCCTCGAACCCGAACACAAGGAGAACGACACATGGTGCATACGAGACTCCGGCTCGGCGGGTCGCTGTTGGCGATGGCGGCGGCGGCGTCGCTGGCCGTGCCGGCCGGCGCCGGCGCCCAGGCGGCCAAGTCCACGGACGTAGCTGTCGAGGCGCCACGGCAGGTCACCTCGGGCGCCAACCCGTTGCGCATCTTCGATATCCCCTCGCTGGCCGTGGATCCCCGGGACCCCAACACCGTGGTCATGGCCGTCGGCGACGCCCGCAACGGCGGCTGCGGGCTGCGGGTGTCCCGTGACGGCGGTCTCTCGTGGACCACGACGGCGCAGACGCTTCTGCCGGATCCGGCCGATTTCTGCATCCAGCGGGCGCTGGGCCCGGTGATGCGGCCCGTCTTCGGCTCCGACGGCACGCTCCATGTCGCCATGAGCGATTCCTCGCCGGCCACCGACGCGGCCAACGGGCCGATCAGCATGGTGGTCGCCAACACCTCCGACCTCGGCGCCACCCATGACACGGTGACGGTGGCGAAAGGAGAGGCCACGCCCTTCAACCCCGCCGACTATGGAGCCCAGGGCCCCCCGCAGGAGGGCAACAGCTGGAACAAGTTCATGGGCATGGGCGTCGATCCCCACAACCCCAGCCGGCTCTACGTGATGTGGCGGTGGCTCGTGTGGGGCAAGGACCTCCACCAGCTCCAGGGCGATTTCGTGGCCCGGCCCCATTTCTCCACGTCCGACGACGGGGGGAAGACCTGGACCAAGCCGATCGACGTCCTGACCGTCACCCGGGGCGAGAAGGCGTTCGGCTCGGGCGACGTGTCACTGACCGTCGGACCGGACGGAACGGTCTACGCCTTCGCCAAGGAGAGCACCAAGCCCGTCCCGACCGGGCAGACGGCTTCCATCGCCCGCCACCTGATGTTCAAGTCGACCGACAACGGCAAGACGTGGGACACCACTGCGCTCGACGCGAACGTTGCTCGGATGGGCAACCCGGAGGCCGCGCTCGACGCCAAGAGCGGCCAGCTCTACCTGGCCTACGAACAGCGGGGAGCGGCCACGCCCAGCAGCAGCCCGCCGAACCCTTCCGACATCATGTTCCGCACGTCGTCCGACGGCGGGAAGACGTGGACCAAGCCCCTGAACATCACCGACGACCCGCCGGACAGGCGGGCCGACCAGTACTACGCGGGCATCAGTGTCGCCCCCGGCGGGCGTTTGGACGTCGCCTGGTACGACTTCCGCAACGACCCCTTCTTCTTCCCCGGCCAGGAGGGGAACATGGGCACCGCGGTGGGCGAGCGCTACTGGGACGTGTACTACTCCTACTCCAACGATGCCGGCGCCACGTGGGCGAAGAACCAGCGCATCACCAATCCGTCCGTCGATGGCAATCACGGGGCGACGTTCAACAACACCGATACCCGGGGCCCGATCGGCATCGCCTCGACCGACGACGCCGCCTACGTGGCCTGGGCCGACTCGAGGGCCACGGTGGACCAGAACGAGGCCGAGGACGCCTATATGGCCCGCGTCCGCTTCACCGACGTGACCGAGCTCGGCACCGCCGCCGGTTCGAACGGCCACGGCGTCCTGTGGGGCGTGGTCGGCGCAGGCGCGGCACTGGGCGTCGTAGGGCTGCTCCTTCTCCTGTTCTTGCGCCGGTCGCCGTCGGTGACGGGGGGCGGTACCCCGGGCGGTGCGGGGGCCCAGCCCGCCCGGCGCTGAAGCCGGTCCGCCCCTTCCGGGCCTTCTGGCTGCAGTTGGACGCGTATGCGCGCGCAGCTGCAGCCGGAACGGTCCCGGTGGGCGGCGCTCCCGCGTGCTGAAGTAGGACCGGTGGAACCCCGGGTCGCACTGCGCACGCTGGCGGCCGGCCTGGGTGACGGCGGCGAGACCCGGGACGGCCAGATCGAGATGGCCGAGGCCGTGGCCCGGTCGGTGGGCCAGAAGCGGCCGCTGGTCGTCCAGGCCGGCACCGGGACGGGCAAGACGTGGGCCTATCTGGTCGGCGCCCTGCTGGCCGCCGGCGGTGGCGACGACCGCCGCATCGTGATCGCCACCGCCACCAAGGCGCTCCAGGACCAGCTGGCGGGAAAGGATCTGCCCGCGGTGGCCGCCGCCGGTGTCCGCCCCGGCCTGAGCTGGGCGGTGCTGAAGGGGCGGAGCAACTACCTGTGCCGCCAGGCCGC
>JALYYN010000294.1 GCA_030946525.1 Actinomycetota bacterium
GAGCAGCACGGCGGCGATCGACGCCGGGACCAGCCAGCGCGCCGGCCGATGGCCCCGGGCGGCCGTTCCCTCGACGGGCTCCCGTCGGCGGGCCCCCGCGGCCACCGCGGCGGCAATGGCACGGTCCCGCTCCCCGGGGTCCGGGGGCGCGATGGGGGCGGCGACCGCCGCCTGGACGGCCCGCAGCGCCTCGACCGCGGCACGGCACGACGGGCAGGCGGTGACGTGGGCGGCCCATTCGGGCGCCTCGCCGTCGGCGAACGCGCTGAGGGCCTCGTCGTCGGGGGGGGTGGTCATGGGCGGCTCTGGCTCGTCGTCATGGGTGCGGCGGTCACTCCTGTGTGGAGGTTGGACGCCCGGTGGACGGCCCGGGGTTCCGGCCCGGTGCGAGAAGGGGAAGGAGGGCGGCGCGCCCGCGGCTGATCCGGGACCGGACGGTGCCCGGCGGTATCCCGAGGATGCCCGATATCTCCTGGTAGGAGAGCGCGCACAGGTCCCGGAGGACGACAGCCGCCCGGTACTCGACGGGCAGGGACAGCAGGGCGACGTCGAGGTCGGCCCGGGTGGTCATGGCCTCGATGTCGTCGGCCTCGCTCGCCGGCTCGTCCCGCCCCTGAGGCAGGCCCGGCTCGGGACGCCGGCGCCGGCGGCGCAACTCGTCCAGGCAGGCGTTGGTCGTCACCCGGTAGGCCCAGGTGCCGAACGCCGACCGACCGTCGAAGCCGTCGAGGCCGCGCACGATGGCCAGGAGGGCTTCCTGGCAGGCGTCGGCGGCATCGGCCGGGTCGCCGGTCATCCGCCGGCACAGGGCGTGGAGGCGGTCGTAGTGGCGGCGGAGCAGGGTGTCGAGCGCCGCCGTGTCGCCACTCCGGGCTGCCCGCACGAGCGCTGCGTCGTCCGGATCGATGTCCGCAGGCTACGACCGGAGTCAGCTCAGGACGAGGTGATGCTGACCTCGCCGATGCTGACCGAGGAGTTCGCGTTCCCCAGGTCGGTGATCCAGAGCAGGACGGCCGCCCCCGACCGCCCGCCCAGGTCGAAGGTGGTGTCCCCGCCTCCGACGTCGTTGTTGGTGGCGACCGGCTGCCCCCACGCCTGGATGGTCGACTTCGGGGCGTCGGCGACGAACACCTGCGCCGACCAGCCCTGGGTCGCCGAAGTGACCCGCATGTGCCCCAGCTTGTAGCTGCTGTCGAGCTGGAAGGCCACGCCGACCCCGGGCTTGAGCTGGCTCAAGCGGCTGCTGTACTGCTCCGTGCTCCACGCTGTCGCCGGGTCGCCGTCGACGAGCAGGCCGAGGTCGCTGTCGTGCTCCTGTCCGTCGCCTGCGGGGTCGAACGCCGAGGGTGTCGGCCGGGGGATGGCCGGCCCCTTGGCCGCCGACTGGGCCGGTGTGCCGGTGCTCCCGAGGACCCGGTGGCCGGCGTCGGAGCGGGCGAAGATGACGGCCACGACGGCGACGGTGAGGGCCACGGCGATGATCGCCACCGCCGGCACCAGCCACCGGCGCTTTCGCGGGGCGAAGGTGGGCGGGATCCCGTGGGGTGGGGTCACCGCGCCGACGTCGTTGGCGGGCGGCACGTACTGCGGGCGGGCGACGACATTGGTGGCCTCCTGGGCGCCCAGGTCGACCGAGAGCAGGGCGGTCTGCAGGTCGGCCGCCGACTGGTAGCGGGCGCCGGGGGACTTGGCCATGGCCCGGAGGACGACGGCCTCGAGCGCAGGCGGGACGCCGGGGCGGACCTGCCGCAGCGCCGGCGCATCGGTGGTCACGTGCTGCAGCGCCACCGCCATCTCGGTCTCGCCGGTGAACGGCGGCCGACCGCACAGCATCTCGTAGAGCACCACGCCGAGGGAGTAGACGTCGGTACGGCCGTCGACGGCACGGCCCTCGACCTGCTCGGGCGACAGGTACTGCGCCGTCCCGACGATCGACCCGGTGCCGGTCAGGGCCTCGGCGGGATCGGGTCGGCTGGGCTCGGACTCCTCCACCGCCTTGGCGATGCCGAAGTCGGCCACCTTCAGCCGCCCGTCCGGGCAGAGCAGGATGTTCGCCGGCTTGATGTCGCGGTGGACCACGCCGGCCCGGTGGGCATAGTCGAGGGCGTCGGCGGCCTGGGCGCCGATGTGGACGACACGGCCCGGCGCCATCGGGCCGGTCTCGTTCAGGGCCTGGCGCAGCGTCTGGCCGTTGACCAGCTCCATCACGATGAAGGTGATGGCCCCGTCGACGCCGGTGTCGAAGGTGGCCACCACGCCGGGATGGGCCAGGCGGGCGGCGGCGATGGCCTCGCGGCGGAACCGCTCCCGGAACGACTCGTCCTCGGCCAGGTGGGAGTGGAGGATCTTGACCGCCACCGGGCGCCCCAGGATGTCGTCCACCGCTTCCCACACCTCGGCCATGCCGCCGTTGGCGATGAGGTGCTTGAGCCGGTACCGGCCAGCGAGGACGCGCTCGGTGTGCACGCCGGCCGCCCCCTCCAGGGGTAGTGCATCGGACACCTACGTCACGGTACTGGTCCCACCGGGAATCTGGAATGCGACCCCGATCGTCCTCGGCCCGGTGTGGGCGCCCACCACGGCGCCGAGCTGGCCGACGACGATGCGCTCGCGGGGGTAATGGGGGGCGAGCAGGCCCAACAGGGTGTCCACGTCGGGGGCGTCGCCATGGGGGACGGCAAGGTTCTCGGCGCCGGGCTGGGCCGCCACCTGGTCGGCCAGCCACTGCAGTGCCCGGCTCCGGGTGCGCTGCTTCGGGCCGGGCTCGACCTTGCCGTCGACCACCTCGATCACCGGCTTGATCGACAGGATGGAGCCGAGGAGGGCCTGGGCGGCCCCGATCCGGCCACCCTTCTTCAGGCTCTCGAGCGTGTCGAGGCTCGCGTAGACCTTGGTGCGGCGGGCCAGATCCTCGGCCAGGGCGGCGATCTCGTCGAGCGTGGCCCCCGCAGTGGCGCGCCGGGCCGACTCGACCACGATCATCCCCAGGCCCAGCGAGACCGACAGCGAGTCCACCACCCTCACCGCCACTTCTTCGGCCACGGCGCGAGCCGCGGCCTGGGCCGCCTCGCCGGTGGCCGACAGCTTCCGGGACAAGGTGATGCACGCCACACCGTCGACGCCGGCCGCCGCCGCCTTCCGGAACACCTCCTCGAAGGCCCCCGGCGACGGCGCCGACGTCTCCGGGAGCACCGGGGACGTGGCGCACCGGGCCCAGAACTCACTCGGGGTGAGGTCGCGCCGGTCGACCAGCTCCTCGGAGCCGAACCGGATGGTCAGGGGGACGACGTCGACGCCGAGCTCGGCGACCAGGTCGTCGGGCAGGTCGCAACTGCTGTCGGTGACGATTCGGACTGTCATTGGCCACACCCTCTCACGAGGGCGTCATCCCGGGTCCGGCTCCGGGACGAGCGCTCTGGCCCGGCGCCCCTTCATGGCGTTGCGGCCCCACCAGATGGCCAGGAACGACGCCGCCCCCAGAGCCATGACCAGTCCGGCCCCCGACGCGGCGGTGGACCGGACGGTGATGCGGGCCCGACCCACCTCCAGGTTGCCGTCGGGCGACTCGAGGGTGATCCGCATCGGGAACGCGCCGGAGGTGCGGGCCACCACCGGGAACTTCTCGGTCGTGTTCAGGCGGGTCAGCTCAAGGTCCTGGGTGGCGCCGTGGGGGAACTCCAGCTTGTCGCTCTGGACCTTGACCACCACCTTCACCGGCTTGCCTGTCCGGTTCTGGAAGGTCACCGGTATCTCGCCCTGCCGGGCGGTCAGGGTGATCGAGCGGCCGCTGGGCATCTGTATGGCCCCGAGCTGGTCGGCGATCAGGCCCTCGGCGCTGTCGACGTAGCCCAAGCGCTGGCGCTGGGTCTTGAAGTCGGACGACTCGGCGACGAGCAGCCGCTCGTCGATGACCGCCGATGTGGTGTTCCCCGACCCGAGGATGGAGCCGAGGGAGTCGAGCTTGTGGCGGGTGGCGGTCAGGCTGGTGGCGACGTCGGCCACGCCACCCGGCGGGGAGGGCGCGGGCTTGCGGACCATTGCCGTCCCACTGTCGTCGAGGGCGGTGGGGACCGAGGTGAACAACGTGTCGACCGACACGGCCTCGACGATGGGCGAGAGGCTCAGCCCGGCGGTGAGGGCGTCGAGGAACTGCCGGCTGGGCGTCCAGTCCCGGGGAGGGACGGCCACGACGCCGCGGCGGTCGGCGTCACCGGGGCGGTCCAGGTACACCTCCATGAGGTCGGCGAGCATCTGGTAGGCGAGGAGCGCCTGGTTGCCCCGGTTGTCGAAGTGGGCGGCCAGGCCGGCGTCGGCGGCCGCCGCCTGCAGGCGGGACTGCCGCCCGGCGAGCACGAAGGGACGGGTGATGGTCAGGCGCTGGTCCGGCTCGGGGTTCAGGCTGGTTTCGGGGACGATCACCCGGTCGAAGCCGTGGCCGGCCAGGCTTTCCAGCGAGGAGATGTCGAGGGCGTCGTCGGCCAGCCAGGTGCGGCCGTCGAGATGGGAGCCCAGCTGGTCGGTCAGGGTGGTCTCGCCGCGGGTCAACTGCCGGGCCACCTCGCCGTCGAGCCCGGCCCCCATCAGCCCCGCCAGGTTGGTCGGCACGTAGGGCCCGGCGACCACCGGGCGGTCAGCGGCCGCCGCCTTCAACGAGGCCAGGAGTCCCTTGGCCTTGGCGTCGGTGCTGGCGGCGAGGGCGGTCACCGTCTCCGGGGTGGGGGCGAGGGTGAACGGCGTGGCGCGGATGGCCTCGACGCCCTGGGTCATGGCGGTCAGGACGTCGCCGTTCGGCAGGGCCCGGCCGCCGTCGGGCTGCAGCGCAGGCGGGGCGTGGACCGGCATGACCATGGCCAGGCCCAGCTTCGGGGTGGAGTGGACCTCGGGGGTGGAGAGCAGGTGGGTCACGAACCGGTCGACCACCGTGCCGGCCAAGGTGTCGCGCAGCTCCACCCGCACGGGGTAGACCCCGTCGCGGGGCGGGAGCAGGACGCGGGAGGGGTCACGGGGGAGCGAGGGGTCGCGGATGGGGACGGTGAGGATCACGTCGCCGTTGATCTCCGGGCGCAGGCCGGCCAGCGGGACGGGCTGGAGGGCGATGAGCGCCGAGTCGCTCATGTGGTCGGCCAGCGTCTCGCCGAACTCCGACCGGGTGGCGACGGCCGGGAACAGTGTGATGGCGAACTGGAGGTTCGACGCCCCTGGTGGGCGGTCCACCTTCACCTCCAACCGGAAGTCGCCGCCGGCCGGGACCCAGGGAGTCTGGGCGACGAAGGTGACCTTGCCCTTCCCGGTCAGCGGCTGGGCGCCGGCGACCGGGGCGGAGCCGGCCGCGGTGGAGGCCAGGGCGAGCAGGAGCAGCAGGGCGCCAACCAGGCGCGCCCTCACCGCAGCCGCCGGTAGAGGACTGCGAGCTGGGTCCGCTCCCGCCGGAAGCCGAGCGAGAGATAGAGGGCGAGGGCGGCGTCGTTGCCGAGCTGGGTGTTGACGACAGCACCCGACGCGCCCTTGCGCTGCAGCCACCGCAGCCCGTCGAGGCACAGCGCCCGGGCCAGGCCGGCCCGGCGGTGCCCGGGGTCGACGGCCAGACGCTGCAGGTATCCCTGGTCGGCGCTGAGCCCGGTGATGGCGTAGGCCAGCAGCCCGGGACCGCCCCGTCGGCCCGCGACCCGCAGCCGCGTCACCGGGGTGGCGTCGATGGCCTCCCGCAGCCCGCCCCGATCCAGCCGCCAGAAGGCGGAGAAGGCCGAGCCGTCCACGTCGAGCACCGCGGGCCAGTCGCCGCTCCTGCCCTTGCGCATCAGCTGGGCCGCCTCCTTCACCGGCCTGGGCACGTCCCGCAGGTCGTGGCTGAGGAGGTGGAGGCGCTCGTACTCCTCGAAGCCGAGGGCGAGGAAGGCGCCCTGCTCGGAGGGGGCGAGGGCGCTGGTCACCACCTCGGTGAAGCCCCGTGCGACGAGGGCGGCGACGCAGCGGTCCAGGAACTCGACCGACGGCGGGCCGGCCGGGGGGAGCGGGGCCAGGTAGCCGACGGTCCCGTCACCGCGCCAGGGCCCGGTCCGAGCCCGTTCCCATCCCCATTGCAGGACCTCGGCGGCGACGGTCGTCATCTGCGGCCCGAGGATACCGGGGGAGGCTTCCGGCGACCCTCCGTTAGCCTCACGGCCGTGATTCCCGAACGCCTCCTGCCCCTCCTCGAGGAGACCGCCCCTCTGGCCGGGCGCTTCGCCGCCGCCGGCTGGAAGCTCTACCTGGTGGGCGGCAGCGTCCGGGACGCCATCCTGGGCCGTGCGGTCGATCAGTCGGGCGACCTCGACTTCACCACCGACGCCCGGCCCGACGACATCGAGGCGGTCACCTCCGGCTGGGCCGACGCCCTCTGGGACCAGGGCCGGCGGTTCGGGACCATCGGGGTCAGGAAGGGCGACCGCACCTACGAGATCACCACTCACCGGGCCGAGGTCTACACGCCCGACTCCCGCAAGCCCGACGTCGCCTTCGCCGACGTGGTCGAGGCCGACCTGTCCCGCCGGGACTTCACCGTCAACGCCATGGCCCTGGAGCTGACCGCGGCGCCCGGCGGCCACGGCCGGGCGTCGGCCGAGCTGGTCGACCCGTTCGGCGGGGTCGCCGACCTGGCCTCATCCCGGCTCCGCACCCCGCTGTCGCCCGAGGAGTCGTTCTCCGACGACCCCCTGCGGATGATGCGGGCCGCCCGCTTCGTCACCGGCTACGGGCTGGTGCCCGACCCCGACCTGGTGGCGGCGGTGAAGTCGCTGCGGGGCCGGCTGGAGATCGTCTCCGCCGAGCGGATCCGCGCCGAGCTGGACAAGCTCCTCGTCACCGAGAAGCCGGGCGACGGACTGTGGTTCCTCGTCGAGACCGGCCTGGCCGAGGAGTTCATGCCCGAGCTGCCCGCCCTCGCGCTCCAGCAAGACCCCGTCCACCGTCACAAGGATGTCCTCGCCCACACCATCGCCGTGGTCGAGAAGACCCGGCCCGACAGGATCCTGCGCCTCGCCGCCCTCCTCCACGACATCGGCAAGCCCAAGACCCGTTCCTTCGGCAAGGGTGGCGTCTCCTTCCACCACCACGAGGTGGTGGGCGCCCGGATGGCCGAGGAGCGCATGCGGGCCCTGCGCTACCCCGAGGCCGAGATCGCCGACGTCCGCCGGCTGGTCGAGCTCCACCTGCGCTTCCACGGCTACGGCGACGACCTGTGGACCGACGCCGCCGTCCGCCGCTACGCCACCGACGCCGGGCCGCTGCTGGAGAAGCTCAACGAGCTGACCCGCTGCGACTGCACGACCCGCAACCAGCGCAAGGCCGCCGACCTGTCGCGGCGCATGGACCTGCTCGAAGAGCGCATCGCCCAGCTGCGCGAACAGGAGGAGCTCGACCGCATCCGCCCCGACCTCGACGGCAACCAGATCATGGAGCACCTCGGCATCGGCCCCGGGAGGGACGTCGGCTTGGCCTGGAAGTTCCTCTACGAGCTCCGCCTCGAGGAGGGCCCCCTCGGCGAGGAGGAGGCCCGCCGCCGCCTGGACCTCTGGTGGGTGGAGACCCACCCCCCCTCCTGACCCATTTCTGGCTGCAGTTGGACGCGCATGCGCGCGCAACTGCAGCCGGTTGCCCATGGACGGGGGTCAGATGCCGGCGATGGGGGCGGGCGGGGCCTTGGTGCGCCGGGCGTAGCTGGGGCGGTCGCTGTCGTCGGGCGGCGGGGGCTCGCCGCCGACGAGGCGGGCCTCGGCCCACTGGCGCAGGAGGTCTCCCTCCGGGCGGAACCCGACGACCGACTCGAGGTCGGCGTGGCCGCCGCCGGTGTCGCCCGTGGCGAGGCGGGCCAGACCCCGGGCGTAGCGGATCCGGGTGTCGTCGACGACGGGGGACCGCAGCCGCCCGAACGCCTCGAGGGCCCGGTCGGCGCGGCCCATGGCGCCGAGGGCGAGGCCGGCGTTGGCCCACAGCCGCTGGGCCTCGTCGGAGTCGTCGTCACCCCCCAGGGCGCGCAGCCCTTCCTCGGCGGCGATGTAGGCCTGGTTCCACCGGCTCTCGTAGGTGGCCAGGCGGGCCCGGCCCAGGTGCAGGCGGGTGGCGTCGAGACCGGAGAGGGCCCCCGACGCCGCCGACTCCTCCAGGGTGCTCCGGGCCAGGGCGATCTCACCGTTGCGGGCGTAGAGCTCGGCCAGCTCGATCACCGGTCCCGCGTCCCCCGGAGCGGCGCTGGTGGCAGCCTCGAGCCGGGCGACCTCGGCGTCGAGGGCGTGGTCGACGTTGAAGAGCGTCCGCCGGAGGTCGCCCCGCCACCACTGGAGAGTGGCGGCCCCGGCCGCCAGATGGAGCGCGGCGGTCAGGCTGCTCAGGAACGGCGTGGCCGAGAAGTCGTAGATGATCTTCCAGTCGCCGAAGCCGGCCGACAGCGATAGCAGCGGGTACATCACCAGGTGGAAGGCCACCTCCAGGATGCCGCCCACGATGAGGACGTGGCGGAGGGGCCGACCCAGCCGGGTGGCCCTGGCTCCGACGACCGCCATGGCCAGGCCCAGCAGTCCGCCGGCCAGGTTGCCGGCCAGGGCGACGAACCAGGTGGACGCCGCGCTCAGACCGGCGGCGAGCTGCACCGAGCCCTCGATCAGGCCGTAGTGGAACGCGAGGACCCGGCCGCCGACCATCCAGGCCCCGGCGATGTGACCCAGCTCGTGGATCAGCACGACCACCGGCGGCACCACGAACACGCCCGCCTGCGACGCCAGGCGCCGGTCCTCGGCGGTGAAGTCGGCGTCCCAGAACCTCCGCCACCGCCGGACGAGCATGAGGAGGGTGCCGAGGAACGCCAGCGCGAAGATCAGGTCGACGCTGCGGGGGTCGCCACCGTTCGGCACGGTGCTGACCTTACGGCGGTGCCGACTCTACGGCGGTACAGTCCGAAATCGTCTGCGAGTGGTAAGGGGGCCGGGCTTTGGCGACTCGTTACGACCTGGTCATCGTGGGGATGGGGTCTGGCGGCATGGTCGGCGCCGAGTTCGCCGCGACCATCGGGCTGCGGGTGGCCGTCGTGGAGCGGGGGAGGGTCGGCGGGGACTGCCTCTGGACCGGCTGCGTGCCGTCGAAGGCGCTCCTGGCGTCGGCGAAGGCCGCCCACACCATGAGGGTCGCCGGCAAGTACGGCCTGCCGCCGGTCGACCCGGAGATCGACACGTCCCTGGTCTGGAAGCGCATCCGGGCCATCCAGCAGGAGGTGGCCGGCACCGACGACGACCCCGCCCGCTACCAGGCCATGGGCATCGAGATCGTCGCCGGGCAGGCCCGCATCGCCGGGCCCAACACCGTCGAGCTCATCGGCCAGGACCGTCGCCTCGAGGCGAGGTTCATCCTGCTGTGCACGGGCAGCCGCCCGCTGACCCCCGAGATCGAGGGCCTCAAGGAGGCCGGTTTCCTCACCAGCGAGAGCCTCTTCGAGATCGACCAGGCGCCGAAGAGCGTGGTGATGATCGGCGGCGGTCCCATCGCCATCGAGATGGCCCAGGCCTTCACCCGGCTGGGCATCCGGA
Organism: Actinomycetota bacterium; assembly: GCA_030946525.1. Lineage (GTDB taxonomy): Bacteria > Actinomycetota > Acidimicrobiia > Acidimicrobiales > AC-14 > CADCTB01. The sequence goes on from JALYYN010000294.1 coordinate 9,555, forward strand.
CCACCGTGCTGCAGAAGGGCCCCGGGATCCTCCCCCGCGACGAGCCCGACCTGGTCGCCACCCTCACCCGCATGCTGCGCGAGGAGGGGGTGGACCTCCGGCTCAACGTGGAGACGGAGCGGGTGGCCGTGGCCGAGGGCGGCAAGATCGTCTTCGGCGCCGAGGCGGGGGAGCCGGCCCGGTGGGAGGCCGAGGAGCTGCTGGTGGCGGTGGGCCGCCGGCCCAACGTCGAAGGTCTGGGGCTGGAGGAGCTCGGGATCAACGTGGGCCGGCGGGGCATCGAGGTGGACGAGCGGATGCGTACCAGCGTGCCCTCCGTCTACGCCGCCGGCGACGTCGCCGGTCGCTTCCTGTTCACCCACTCCGCCGCCTACGAGGCGGTGCGGGCCGTGCGCGACGCCTTCTATCCGGGGAAGGGCAAGGTCACCGACTTCGTGCCCTGGTGCACCTTCACCGATCCCGAGCTGGCTCACGCCGGGCTCACCGTGGCCGAGGCCGAGAAGAAGCACGGGGACGACGTCGAGGTGTGGCGCATGGAGCTGGCCCACTCGGACCGGGCACGCGCCGAGAGCGCCTCGGAGGGGGCGATCATGGTGGTGACCGCCAAGGGGAAGCTGGTCGGAGCGCACATCCTGGCCCCGGCGGCGGGCGAGATGATCCACGAGCTGGCCCTTGCCATCAACGAGGGGATGAAGCTGGCCGAGGTGGCCAGCCTCATCCACGTCTACCCCACGCTGTCCACGGGCATCGGCCAGCTGGCGGGGGACGCCGCCTTCGAGGGCGCCAAGCGCCTGCGGTGGCTGGTCCGCAAGGAGAAGTAGGGCCCCTGCGCCGTTCCCTCTAGCCCGGACCTTTCGTGCGCCCAGCCAGTTGGAGGTGAGGCCTTTGGCCTGAACTGACAACAACAAGCTCGTCGTCGCCAACCGGTGGGAGTCCGGTCCGGGTAGCTGCCAGGAGGCCCGGTAGCAGGCTGGCGGCGTCGGAGGGAAACGTCCGGCGTCGAAGCCCAGCGTCGAAAGCCCTTTAGGGGAAGCGACTGAGCGGTCCGTAGCGTGAAGCGAAGCCTGCCGCGTCGTTATGGGTCCCGCCTTCGGGCGGGCAACAGGGAGAGCCGAGCCCGGGAAATCGGGGCGAAGGCCACGGAAGCGGTGAAGAGCCTGGAGGCGCAGCCGCCAAGGACTCCCCGGCGTATGGGGCTCGGAACGTTCAGAAGGTGACGACGGGAACTGGGGAGGCCCTCCCCGGCCCGGTGGCCTGCGAACCATGCCGCCGGAGCGACGTGCCCTATAACCGCTGAAACGGGAAGTGGGTGGCGAGCCGGGAGGGCGTCGGAGGCGGCCGTAGTACCGCTTGAGCCGGACGGACAACACAACCGTCGGTGAGGGAAGGGCCGCTACTTCGTCGATGCGTCTCGACGCAGGAAGGGCTGGTGAGTGCCCATCGTGGCTAGCCCCGCCAAGCAGGACAAGGTCCAAACTCTGCAACGAACGCTCTACCGGGCGGCCAAGGCCGACCCCGGGCGACGGTTCCACGCGCTCTACGACAAGGTCCTTCGCAGGGACGTGCTGGAGCGGGCGTGGGAACAGGTGCGCCGCAACCGTGGCGCCCCTGGTATCGACCGGACCACCATCGCCGACGTCGAGGAGCACGGGGTGACCCGTCTTCTCGACGAACTGGCCGCAGACCTCAAAGCGGGGACGTACCGGCCGCTTCCGGCCCGCCGGGTGTGGATACCCAAACCCGGCTCCACCGAACAGCGCCCGTTGTCGATCCCCGCGGTCCGCGACCGCATCGTGCAGGCGGCCCTGAAGACGGTCATCGAGCCCGTTTTTGAAGCCGACTTCTTGCCCTGCTCGTTCGGGTTCCGGCCCAAGCGCAGGGCGCACGATGCCCTCCAGGTCCTCATCGACGAGGCCTGGCGGGGACGGCGGTGGATGGCTGAGACGGATGTCGCCTCGTGTTTCGAGGCAATTCCGCACGACCGGTTGATGCAGGCGATCGAGGAACGCATCGTCGACCGCCACGTCCTCAAGCTCCTCCGCGCAATGTTGCGGGCGGGGGTCATGGAGGCCGGGGTGGTCAGAGGCTCGGTCACCGGGACTCCACAGGGCGGGGTGGTTTCCCCGCTGCTGGCCAACGTCTACCTGCACCGGCTCGACCGGGCGTGGCCGACGAAGGGCATGGGAGTGCTGGTGCGCTACGCCGATGACGTTGTGGTCATGTGCCGGAACCGCCGGGAAGCCGAGGACGCCTTGACGGCGCTCACGGCCATCCTGGCGGAGTTGGGCCTGGAGCCCAAGGCGGCCAAGACCCGGATCGTGCACCTGGAAGAGGGAGGCGAGGGAGTGGACTTCCTCGGCTTCCACCATCGCTGGGTGCGCGCCGAGTCCCGCCGCTTCCGTCACGTGCTCTTCCTCGCTCGCTGGCCCTCGAACAAGGCCATGCAGCACGTCCGGGACCGCATCCGTGAGCTCACGGACCGGCGACGGCTGCTGCTGCCGATCGAAGTCATCGTGGAGGACGTGAACCTCGTCCTGCGCGGGTGGGCCGGGTATTTCCGCTTCGGCAACTCGGCCCACCACTTCGACGCGATCAGGAACTACGCGCTGATGCGCCTGGCGCTGGTGGTGGGCAAACAACACCACCGGACCCGGGCCTACGGCTGGTCGGTTGTCGCCTTCCAGTCACCCAACCAGCTCGGCCTGATCAGCCTTGATGGGATCGTCGTCGCCCCCAGGCCGAACCGGCCCTGGCGGGGACGACCGAATGCCGGCGGT
>JALYYN010000324.1 GCA_030946525.1 Actinomycetota bacterium
CCTCGACTCCATGAGCGGCTGATGATCTGGCTCCTCCCCCTCCTACCGGCACTGGCGGCGCCGGCGATCTGGCTGGCGGCGAGGAGGCGCCGGCGCGCCGTGGTGGGCCTGAGCGCGGCTGCCGTGCTGGCGGCCACGACGGCGCTGGCCGCATGGGTGGCCTGGACCCGCCCCGGCGGCGCCTACCAATGGGGCGCCGGGCTCACCCTCCGGCTCGCCGTCGACGACTCCGCCGCCCTGGTAGGCGTGGTCGTGCCCGCCGTGGCCCTGGTGGTCGTCGCCTACGCCGCCGCCCACGAGCAACGGCGCGGCCTTGCTCGCCTGGTGGCGACACTCGTCGCCTTCGTCGGTGCCATGGAGCTCCTGGTGCTGGCCGACGACCTGTTGACCCTGCTCACGGCCTGGGAGCTCGTGGGCGCCTGCTCGTGGGCGCTCATCGCCCACGAGTGGTGGGAGACGGACAAGCCCGAGGCCGCGGCCCAGGCCTTCGTGGCCACCCACGTGGGCGACCTGGGCCTGTTCGCGGCGGCCGGCGCGGCCTTGGCCGCCACCGGTTCACTGCGCTACTCCGCCCTCGGCGGCCTCCATGGCGGGTGGCTGCAGCTGTTCGCCGGGGGCGTCGTGCTCGCTGCCGTGGCCAAGTCGGCGCAGTTCCCCTTCAGCCCCTGGCTGTTCTCGGCCATGGCCGGACCCACCTCGGCCTCGGCCCTGCTCCATGCCGCCACCATGGTGGCGGCGGGCGCCTACGTGCTCGTCCGCCTGCAGCCGACGCTGGCCCACGCCGCCTGGTTCGGTCCCGCGGTCATCGCCATCGGGCTCACGACGGCGTTGGCCGGGGGGATCGTGGCCGGCCTGGCCCAGCACGCCAAGAAGCTGTTGGCGGCGTCGACCTCGGCACAGTACGGGCTGATGTTCGTGGCCATCGGAGCCGGCTACCCCGCCGCCGCGCTGGCCCACCTCGTCACCCACGCCGCCTTCAAGGCGGGCCTGTTCCTCGCCGCCGGGATCGCCATCGAGGCGGCCGGCGATCCCCTTCTGGGCCGCATGCGTCTGGGCCGGGACCTGCGCGTGGTCGCCGGGCTGACCGCGGTGGTGGCGCTGGCCCTCGCCGCCGTCCCCCCCCTGGGAGCGGCATGGACGAAGGAGGGCCTGGTCGCCGCGGCCGGCGAGGGGGCGCCCTGGTTGGCGTTCGCCGTGGCCGTGGCCGGGGGGCTCAGCGCCTGGTACGCCGCCAGGTTCGGCCTGCTGGCGTTCGGCCCGCCGGAACCGGACAATGCGGCGACGGTCGCTCGCTTTCCTGGTCGGGTAGAGGTGGCGGCGGTGGCCGTGACCGCGGCCGCGTCGCTCGGCTTCGGCGTGCTGTGGGCGCCGGGCGGGAGGACCCTGGCCGCCCGCGTCACCGGCGGCCCGCTCCCGGCTGGGTCGCCCTGGGAAGCGGTCGTCTCGCTCTGCTTCGTGGCCGTGGTCCTCTACGGGTCGTTCACCGCGTTTCGTCACGGCCGCCTGCTCGGCGACGCCGGCGCCGGAGCAACGGCGGCCGTGGCCGACTGGTTCGCCGTGCCGGCGTTGACGAGGGCCATCATTGTCGATCCCGCGTTGGCCGCCGCACGCGTCCTCGGACGCTTCGACACCGTCGTGCTCGACGCCCCGCCGCGTTCCATCGCCGCTCTGGGCTCCCGGGTCGCCGGCGGGCTGGCCCGAACCGACACCCGCGTCGTCGACGCCGGGGTGCGGGGCACAGCCACCCTCGCCCGGCTCGTGGCCTCCTTCGGCGCCACCGTCGGCGAAGGCGGCGTGAACGCAGCGGCCGACGGGTTGGCCAACCTGATCGGCCAAGCGGGGCGCGACACACGCCGGCTGCACACCGGCCGCGCCCACCAGTACTACATCGTCGTGGCTGCCGGCGTCGTTGCGCTGGTCGTGATCACCTCGGCGGCAAGGTAGAGCGATGCTCACCCTGGCGATCGTCGTCCCCATGCTCGGCGCCGTCGGCCTGCTGGCGGCTCGCCGGTTGGGCCAGACCGGCGCCCGGTACCTGGCCCTGGCCGTCACCGTCGTCCCTCTGGCCCT
>JALYYN010000330.1 GCA_030946525.1 Actinomycetota bacterium
TGACGCAGCGGCCTATGTCCTGGCGGCTGGGCAGGTCGTACATCACGTTGAGCAGGACCTCTTCGAGGATGGCCCGCAGGCCGCGGGCGCCGGTGCCCCGCAGGAGGGCCTGCTCGGAGATGGCCTCGAGGGCGTCCTCGGTGAACTCCAGCTCCACGTCGTCCAGCTCGAAGATGCGGTGGTACTGCTTGACCAGGGCGTTCTTCGGCTCCATGAGGATCCGGACCAGGGCCTCCTGGTCGAGGTTGGACACCGCGCCGATCACGGGCAGGCGGCCCACGAACTCGGGGATGAGGCCGAACTTGAGGAGATCCTCGGGCAGCACCCTGGTGAGCAGGGCGCCCACGTCCTTGCCGTTGGCCCGGCGCAGGTCGGCGCCGAAGCCCACGCCCTTGTGGCCGATGCGGCTCTCGATGATTCGGTTCAGCCCCGCGAATGCCCCACCGCAGATGAAGAGAATATTGGTCGTGTCGATCTGGATGAATTCCTGATGCGGGTGCTTGCGACCGCCCTGGGGTGGCACCGAGGCGGTGGTGCCCTCCAGGATCTTGAGCAGGGCCTGCTGCACGCCTTCGCCGGAGACGTCGCGGGTGATCGACGGGTTCTCGCTCTTGCGGGCGATCTTGTCGATCTCGTCGATGTAGATGATGCCCGTCTCGGCCTTCTTGACGTCGTAGTCCGCGGCCTGAATGAGCTTGAGCAGAATGTTCTCGACGTCCTCACCGACGTAGCCCGCTTCGGTCAGCGCGGTGGCGTCGGCAATTGCGAACGGCACGTTGAGCATGCGAGCGAGGGTTTGCGCGAGCAGCGTCTTGCCGCAGCCGGTTGGGCCGAGCAACAAGATGTTGGACTTTGCGAGCTCGACGTCGGCGTCGGTGCCGGCTCCGAACTGGATGCGCTTGTAGTGGTTGTAGACCGCGACCGAGAGGATCTTCTTGGCCAGGTCCTGCCCGATGATGTAGTCGTTCAGGAACTCGTAGATCTCACGGGGCTTGGGCAGCTCGTCGAAGCGGACCTCGGAGGTCTCGGAGAGCTCTTCCTCGATGATCTCGTTGCACAGGTCGATGCACTCGTCGCAGATGTACACGCCTGGTCCGGCGATGAGCTTCTTGACCTGCTTCTGCGACTTCCCGCAGAACGAGCACTTCAGCAGCTCGCCGCCATCTCCGAACTTCGCCACGTCGCTATTGCCCCTCTCAGCCGACGCCCGCGACCTGTGGCACCTGGGCCAGCTCGCGGGTCAGGATGACTTCGTCGACGATTCCATAGTCTTTGGCCTCGTCGGCGTTCATGATGAAGTCGCGGTCTGTGTCCTTGCGGATCCTGTCCATGGTCTGGCCGGTGTGGTGGGCCAGCACGCGCTCCAGGAGCTCCCGCATGCGGGTGATCTCCTTGGCCTGGATCTCGATGTCGGAGGCCTGCCCACCGGCGCCGCTGTAGGGCTGGTGGATCAGGATACGGGCGTGGGGCAGGGAGTGGCGCTTGCCCTTGGTGCCGGCCGCCAGCAGCACGGCGGCGGCCGAGGCGGCCTGGCCCATGCAGTAGGTGGCGATCTCCGGCTTGATGAACTGCATGGTGTCGTAGATGGCGAACAGGCCGGTGATCTCACCGCCGGGGGAGTTGATGTAGAGGTTGATGTCCTTGTCGGCGTCCTCGGACTCGAGGTGCAGGAGCTGGGCCATGATCAGGTTGGCGACGGTGTCGTCGATGGGGGTACCCAGGAACACGATGCGGTCCTTGAGGAGCCGGGAGAAGATGTCGAACGCCCGCTCGCCCCGGTTGGTCTGCTCGATCACCGTGGGGACCATGTAGTTGTAGATGCCCTCGGTGGCGCCGGACTCGACGGCCTCCCGGATCAGGTGCAGGGTGTGCGGGTCGATCACTCGGTCTCCTCGGCAACGGCTTCGGCTTCGGCGTTCTCGCTGCCGGCCGCGGGGCCGGCGGAAGGCGTTTCGAAGGCAGGTGTCAGTTGCGACCGGTCGATGACCTGACCCTCCTCGTCGACGAACTCGGTGTGGGCGATGAGCCACTCCAAGGCCTTGGTCTTCCTGATTCCCGAGCGTACCGCGGGCAACTGGTCTTCGTTCTCGAGCTCCTTGCGCACCGCCTTGGGGCTCATCTTGCGCTGGCGGCCGATGTCCTCGATCTCCTGGTCGACCTCTTCGTCGCTGGCGTCGAGGGTCTCGGCCTCGGCCACGGCCCGCAGCCCGAGGTCGGCCTTGACCGCGTTGGTGGCCTCGTTGCGCAGCTCGGCGACGAACTCCTCCTGGGAGTTGCCGACCGACTCGAGGAAGCGCTCGAGGTCGATGCCCTGGTGGCTGAGGCGGTGGGACAGGGACCGCAGGCGCCGCTCCATCTCGGTGTTGACGAGAGCGTCGGGGATGTCGTCGTCGACCAGCTCCACAAGGGCCTCGAGCACCTTGTCGCGCACGGCCATGGCCGCTTCGAGCTTGCGGACGGCCTCCAGCTCCTGGCGGTAGTTGGCCCGCAGCTCCTCGACGGTGTCGAACTCCGAAGCCTCGCCCGCCCACTCGTCGGTCACCTCGGGGAGGATCTTCTCCCGCACCTCCTTCACCAGGATCCGGAAGGCGACCTCGCCGACCTGCTCGTGGTGGACGTCGAAGGAGAGGATGTCGCCCGCCTTGGCGCCCCGCAGGTTGTCGTCCATCTCGGCGCCGAAGCGGCCGTTGCCGACCTCGTAGAGCTCGTCGTCGGCTGCGGCCAGGGTCTCGTCGCCCCTGCTGACCTTGCGGTCGATCGAGACGTGGTCGCCGTCGGTGGCCGGGCGCTCGACGGGCAGCAGCTCGGCGAACTGGTCGCGGGTGCGGTCGACCCGGAGGTCGACCTCCTCCTCGGAGATCGTGAGGCTGGGCACCACGACCCGCAGGCCGCCGTAGCCGGCGACGAGGACCGTCGGCATGATCTCGACCACGGCGTCGAAGGCCATATTGGCGTCGGCGTCGCCCGAGGTGATGTCGATCTCGGGGGCGGCGATGGGCTCCAGGTCGTTCTCCCTGAGCGCCCGCTCGTAGTAGCCGGGCAGGGCGTCGCGAATGGCCTCCTGGCGGGCGGCGTCGATGCCGACCCGGGCCTCCACAAGTCGGCGGGGCGCCTTCCCCGGCCGGAAGCCGGGAATCCGGACCTCCCGCCCGATCTTCTTGAAGGCGGCGTCAATTGCGGTGTCGAACTCGCTCTCGTCCAGTTCGACGGACAGTTTGACCTTGTTGCCCTCGAGGGGCTCGACGGTGGTTTTCACGGCTCCGGGATTGTAGGCCCCTCGGCTGGGACGGGCCGGGTGTGCCGGCGGAACCGCGTGGCCGGGGTGGCGCGGGTGGCCTGGCGGAGCACCTCGTCGGCCCGATCCTTGTCCTCTCTATTGGGCTCCCGATCGGAGTAGCCGCCCACGGTGACCAGCGCGCCCACCTCGACGAGGCGGGGATCGGGCAGGACGCCGGCGGCGAGGGCGGCGGCGTACTCGCTCGGGGTCTCTTCCGGTCGCCTCGGCCGGCCCCGGGCCCGTCCGGCGCGCTCCAGCCGGGCGAAGTACCGGGTGGCCCAGGGGAGGGCGGCCCGGCGCCGCCGCCACCGGTCGGTCAGCCAGCCCGCGTAGGTCGCCGCAGCCAGGGCGGCGAGGAGCAGGAGCGGCCACATCTGGGCGAGCACTCTCCACAGCCGGGCCCGGAGCGAGTCGTCCCGGGCGCCGGGTGGCGGCGCCTTCCCGGTGGGGTCGAAGCGTTGCCAGCCGGCGCCGGGGAACCAGACCTCCACCCACGCGTGGGTGTCGGAGGCCCGCACTTCGAAGTCGCCGTCCAGCCCGGCCCGTCGCCCCGGGAGGTAGCCGACGGCCAGTCGGGAGGGGATGCCCAGGCTCCGCAGCATGACGGCGAAGGCGGCGGAGATCCGCTCGGGGGACCCGGCCCGGTCGTCGATCAGGACCCGCTCGAGCGGGTCGGCGCCGGGGGGGACGGCGGTGGCCGTGTCGGTGGCGGCGACGTTGCCGTCGAGCCAGTCGCGCAGCGCGGCGACCTTTTCGTAAGTCGTCCGGGCTTGGGCGGTCAGACGGGCGGCCAGGGCCCGCACGTCGGGGGCGACCGGGGGGAGGAGGAGGTAACGGTCGGCCACCGCCGGGAGGATGCCGGCGGCGGCGATGTCGCCAAGGCTCATGAGCGCGCCGGCGCCCGGCGCCGACCGGGCACTGGTGACCGTGTAGGTGGCGCCACGGGGGAGCGGGGCGGACGGGCGAAGCGTGTCGTCGTCGCCCACCGTCACCGTGCCCGAGGGCACCATGACCAGGGTCGGCCGGGCCGCGGCGACCAGCACGTCGGCGCCCTGGGCTTCGACGGTGACCCGCTGGACGAGCTCGCCGGTGGTGGCGGCGGCCGCGGCGTCGCCGATGCCGGGGGGCACCGCTCCGGCCTCTCCGCCGCCACCGGCGGAGGCGGGCGACGCGTCCGGCGAGCGGTACCAGCGCTCGCCGTCCCACCGGTCGTAGGTGGTGGCCCGCCACAGGTCGGGTCCGGCGGCGGCCACCCGCAACACGACCTGGTCCGACCGCTTGCCGCGGCCGGCTCCGACGTCGAGCTGCTGCTGGAAGTCGACGGCCGGCGCGGCGGCCGCCCGGCCCCCGGCGCGGTCCTGAGGGCGGCCGCCCCCGCGCCCGGGAGGCGGAGGGACGAGGGTGGCGGCGGCGGCGGCGATGATGGCCACGAGGGCGGCCAGCGCACCCGCTTCGGCGGCGAGGCGGCGCCCGTCCGGTCGGGTGGGCGGGGTCGGGCCCAGGTGGGGGGCGGTGTCGGCCACGAGTCGGTTGGTGGCGACCACCGCCAGCGCCGCCGCGGCCAGGGCGGCCACCACGGCCCAGGGTGGCGCCGCCGGCGTCACCGCCACCCCGACCAGGCTTCCGACCGCCAGCAGCACGCTGAGGCGCAGGACGTTGGGTTGGGGCCACAGCGCGCTGAGGGCGACCACGGCGAGCGGCAGGAGGCGGGCGATCCGGCCGACGTGGGCGCCGTTGGTCCAGCCGGCCAGGTAGAGCGTGCCCAGGGCGACGACGAGTACGGCGGCGAGGCACACGGCGTCGCGTCCCTCGGGGAGGGCCCGGTGGGCGACCGGTCCCCGGCGCCGCGCCGCCAGCACCACCCCGGGGACGAGGAGCGCGCCGAGGACGGCCCCGGGGACGACCACGACCCCGATCGCCGCACCGCCGAGCGCCGCCGCCGCGCACCAGGCGGCGACGGCCACGGCGAGCGCGGCTACGAGGGCCATGAGTCTCCCAGCGGGGTGACGCTGACGACGGCGACGCGCTGTCCCGGATCGTGGCCCGGGCGGGTCTCGGCGGGACGGGGCCGGCCCCTCGTCGCCCGGGCCAGCCGGCGGTTCACCTCGTGGGCAGGGCCGACCGGGGCGGTGACCGGGCCGCCCGCTTCGACGGTGGCGAGCACCACCTCGTAGCCCCGCCGCAAGGCCTCGTCGGCGTACCAGGCCGCGCGGGCCGCAGCCCGCTCGCCGGCGTCCCCGCCGCCGCCGAGGTCGAGGGCGACGACGAGCCGCGGTGCGCCCGGGTCCTCCACCTCCTTCACCACCAGCTCGTCGCGACGGGCGGTGGCCGGCCAGTGGATGCGGCGCAGCGGATCTCCCGGCACGTAGCCCCGGACCCCCCGGACCACGTCGCCGGTGACGGCCGGGCGGGGGGCGCCGTCGCCCCAGGCGCCGAAGAGCTCGGGGAAGGGGTGCGGCGGCGCCAGCGGGCGGGGCCCGACATGCAGCGGATGAGGGAGAGGGATGCGCCGGTGGCGGGCGAAGAGGACGAGCCCGGCCAGGCCCCGGCCGGCCACCTCGACGTCGAGGAAGGTGACGACCTGGCGCCGTTCGGCGAGCTGCGGGAGGCGGCCGGACGCCGGGGGACGGCAGCGGAGGGGGGCCTGGCCCGGGAGCACCCTCACCTCGAAGGTGAGGGCCGGACCGGCCACGGCGAGGGTCAGGTCGTCCCGATCGCCTACGTGGAGGTCGGTGGGCACGGCCTCAACCCTCAACCTGACCTTGCGGGTTGAGGTGACGGCCCAGGCCAGATCCACGACCATGGCGACCAGGACGGCGAAGCAGACGAACAGCGCGAACCGGGAACCGCTCGAGTGCCATGTGTCCCAGGCGACCGCGACCACGACGAGCGCCCCTCCCGTGGCCGGGGTCGGCCGCAGCTCGCGCCGCCGCCCCGCCTCCGACGCCGGCCTGCGGTCCTCCACCCTGCTCAGATCTCCCTCCTGGATCGGACGGGCATCCCGGTCAGACAGGGGGGACCGGGACCGACGCCAGCAGGTCGGCCACCAGCCTGCGGGTCGCGTCGGTGCCCCGGCGGGCCACCGCCCCGAGGCGGTGGGCGAGGACGGGCACGGCCACCGCCTTCACGTCGTCGGGGGCGCAGAAGTCCCGGCCGTCGACCACGGCGAAGGCCTTGGCCACCTGGAGCAGGGTGCGGGCCGCCCGGGGGCTGGCGCCGTGGTCGAGGTCGGGGTGGGAGCGGGTGGCGTCGACCAGGTCCAGCACGTACTCGGCGACCGACGGGGCGACGTGGGTGGCGCCGATCTCGGCGACGGCCGACCGCATCTCGTGGCCGTCGACGACCGCCTGCAACCGGTCGAGCGCCACCGGGCCGCCCTCGCCCCGGAGCAGCGCCCGCTCGGCCTGGCGGCCGGGCAGTCCCATGGACACCACGAGGGCGAAGCGGTCACTCTGACCCTCGACCAGAGGGAAGGTGCCCACGTCGCCGTAGGGGTTCTGGGTGGCGATCACGACGAAGGGGTCGGGCAGGAGATGGGCGGTCCCGTCCACGGTGACCTGGCCCTCGGCCATGGCCTCGAGGAGGGCCGACTGGGCCCGGGGCGTGGCCCGGTTGATCTCGTCCACCAGGACCACGTTGTGGAAGATGGGACCGGGATGGAAGTCCCACGCACCGCGGGCCCGGTCGTAGACGGTGACGCCGGTGATGTCGGCGGGCATCAGGTCGGCCGTGCCCTGGACCCGGCCCGCCGTCCCCCCCACCGACCGGGCGAGGACCTTGGCCAGGAGCGTCTTGCCGACACCGGGGACGTCCTCGAGCAGGACGTGGCCGCCGGCCAGGATGCCGACGGTGACGAGGACGATCTCGTCGCGCTTGCCCAGTACGACCGACGAGACGTTCTCGACGATGGCCCGGGCCACGCCGGATGCGCCCGGGGCCATGGCTCATTCTCGGCCATTCGTGACGCCGGTCGTGGGCGGTCCCCGAGCGCGCCACGCCTCCAGGGCCCTTCCCCGCCCGCTCCAACGGTCGGCGTTGGTGCTCCAACACCCCTCCAACAGGCCAAAAGCGCAGGTCAGAGGGCTAAAAAGTGGCCTGAGCATGCTTGCCGGAGCGTGCGTGCCGTGGTAGACCACACCCGTCCTTGGAGGGGTTTCTCTTTCGGCCCCATCGACCAACGAGGCGGTGTATGCGCAGGAATCCGGAGTGCGGAGTGGCGAGGCCCCTGAGGCGGGCCCCATTCATCGCGCGGCCTGCGGTCATCCACGAGGCCTTTCGAGGGGCATAGCAGGCACTCGCCGGCCCGGCCGGCACGGTGCTCGATTTTCTCAGCAGCAAGCACGCAGCAGGAAGCGCGTTCGGAGCTTCCGCAGCGGCGTGGACCACTTTCGGTGCGGCGACCAACACAGCGACAAGGGATGGACATGAAGACAAGCAACGTGGGTGCGGCAGGCAAGATTTCACGGGCATCCGCCATGGGCGGCGCGCTCGTCGCGTCCCTTCTCGTCTTCCTGGGGGCGGGGTCCGCAGTGGCCCA
>JALYYN010000337.1 GCA_030946525.1 Actinomycetota bacterium
GTCGACGAGACCCGTCCCCGGCGGAAGGGCGCCGTTGCCATCGACGACGGGACCCCGCATCAACTGAGCCAGTGGACGAGGTCGGTCTGGTCCGCCGGGGTTTCGGCGAGGAAGGCAAGGAGCCCGGAGACGAGGTTGGCGGGGTACGCCCGGCGGGCACGGCGATAGCGCAGCGGGGATGTGAAGATCACCCCGCCATGGTGCTCACCCGTGGCTGACCAGGCGCGGACGATGCGGTCGAAGTCCTTGGCGTTCTCGGTGACGAGGGCGCGATCACCAGCGGCGGCGGCACGGAGAAGCTCCTCGTCAGGCAACGAAGCGAGGACGGCTTCGTCGGCCGCGGCGAGAACGTCGTAGCCGGCAGCTCGGAGCTGCTCGGCGGCGAAGCGCGAATGGTGGACGTCGAGCAGCAACCTCACCCGGCGAGGAGATCCCGGCGGCGCTGCCACAATCGCTCCGCCTCCTCGGCGGCGCCGGCGTTGGCAGCGATCTCGGCGTCGACCTCGTCGGTGAACTCCGCGTAGTAGGCGAGCGCCGCCCCGACCTGTTGCGGGCGCAGGCCGTAGAGCTCGACGGACCTCTCTATCCGCCCATCGGCAGGGATATCGCCGCCGACCATCCCCGCCACGACCTCCCAGACGTCAGGGCCTCCGACCAGCCCCGCCCGCCGTCCCGTCGCACCATCGCGGAACCCGACGAGGGGGTGCCGACGGATGCGGAGGCCCTCGTCGATCAGCTCCTCGGCGAGGGAGGAGGACGATTCGCGTCGTGCCGCAGCCTCCGCCTTGAGCCGTTCCGCGACACCTGGGCGACTGAAGCGAACCGACACCGGGTGAGCCATGACTACAACGTAGTCGATGTGAGCTGGGTGGCCGGCCCAGGAATCCCCGGTCCCGGGTGAAAGGTTCTCGTCGATCCGGACATATCGACATTGGGACCATTGCCGGGCGTTCACGCGCGTCGGTCGGGGGGGGGACGGTGCATAGGTTCGGAGTGGGCTGCCTTTTGGGCGCCGCAATCACGGTCATCGGCGTCGTGGCGGGGTCGCCCGTCGGCGCGCAGACGGCGCCGGGCGTCGTCGACCATCTTCCCGTCGTCCAGGCGCCCCAGGGGCCTGTGGTCGCCGATTTCGACGGCAGGAAGATCGACCTGTCCAAGGGCTGGGCCGACGCCCAGGCCTGCCTGGTGTGGCGCCAGGGCGGTGTCGTCCAGTGCTTCCGGACCAACGCCGAGCTCGACGCCCGTGAGCGCCAGCTCGAGCCGCAGCGCCGGCAGGTGGCCGCGGCCCAGGCGGCCGTCAGCCGGGCCGCGACGACTCAGGCGGCTGCGGCGCAGCCGGTCGCCGGAACGGTGACGGCGCCCGCCCCGGCGTTGGCGGCATCCTCCTACTCCTGCTCCAGCTCGCTCGATCTCTACGACTACACCTGGTACGGGGGCCGCCGGCTGTCGTTCTGGGACCGGGGCCTGTGGCAGAACGTCGGGGATTTCGGCTTCAACGACCAGCTGTCGTCGTACATCGTCGGCGCCTGTTACGTCTACCTGGCCGAGCACGACAACGGCGGCGGCGCCTGGTACCCGGGGGTCACCAGCTCCTACCACCCCGAGTCGTCGATGGTGGCCGGCTGGGACAACCAGGTCTCATCCCTATACATCACCTAGATCTCCTGCGGCGCCGCGGTCTCCCTAGCCGCCGCTGTGCCGTGGGATGGTACGGAACGGCCACCTCCTCCTCGGGATGGCCGTTCCGTCGCGCTTGAACGCGCCATGAGGGCCGGAGGAGGCTGGCGAGGAGTGGACCACACGCCGGGAACCGATCAGGAGCGCCGGTTCCGCAGGCTCTACGAGACGCACTACGCCGCCGTTCTCGCCTACGCCCGGCGGCGCACCCTCGATGCCGACGACGCCCAGGAGGTGGTGGCCGAGGTCTTCACCGTCGCCTGGCGACGGCTGGCCAATGTCCCCGAGGGTGACGACGCCCTCCCGTGGCTGTATGGGGTGGGCCGGCGGGTGCTGGCCAACCAGTGGCGGGGCAACCGGCGCCGGACCGACCTGTGGACCCGGCTGACCGGCCAGCACACCGACGAGGTCGAGATCGAGAGCGACGTGCTCTCCGTCGACGACCGCCGCCGGGTGCTCGAGGCCCTCGGCCGGCTCAAGGAGGCCGACCAGGAGATCCTCCGCCTGACGACGTGGGAGGAGCTCCCGCACCGGCAGGTCGCGGGGATCCTGGGATGCGCGGAGGCCACCGTCGCCGTGCGCCTCCACCGGGCCCGCAACCGCCTCGGGCGGGAAATAGAGAAAGGTGCGGTCCGAGAAGGACAGAAGGGTAGTAAGGGACCGGAACATCGAGCGGAGGGTCAGCCCTGATGATGGGTCAGAGGGACCCGCTCGTGCTGCTGCGGGCGGCCAACCCCGTGCGCAACGCAGAGATCGCCGGGCTGGCGTCGTCCGAGGCCGCCGTCGATCTGCTGCACCGGATCATCCTCGAACCGGTGCCCGGACAGACATCGGGCCTGCGCCGGCGCCGGCGGCTGGTCCCCATGCTGGCCGCCCTCAGCCTGTGCGGGGGGGCGGTCGCGTACGCCGTCGTCAACCGCCCGGTGTCGAAGCCCCAGTACGCCTCGTGCTTCGCCACTGCCGACGTGCATGCGGTCGCCCAGGTCGTCATCCCGGGCGGCCGGCGGCCCGCCGCGGCCTGCGCCGACCTGTGGGTCCGCGGGGCCTTCGGCGATCCGGCCACCCCGGTGCTGGCCGAGTGCGTGCTCGATTCGGGCACCGTCGGGGTGTTCCCCGTGGTGGCGGGCGCCGACCCGTGCGCGGCGTTGAAGTTGTCCCCCGTTCCCGGGCCGACGCCGAACCCGGACCCGGGGCCGTCCGGGACGGCGCCGTCGCCGGCCGCGAACGCCGACGACGCTTTCGGGGCCTTCGAGAAGGCGGCCCTCGACCGGTTCTTGGCGTCGCCGTGCGTGGGCCCGGCCGAGGGTCGGGCCGTCGTCCGCGAGGAACTGGACCGGGGGGGCCTCAAGGACTGGACGGTGCAGGACTCGGCGCCCTTCACCGCCGACCGCCCGTGCGCCACCCTGGCCTTCAACTCGCCCGGGCACCAGGTCCTGCTCGTCCCCGCCCCCAGGCGCTGACGCCCGAGGCTCGAGCAGCGCCTCAGGTGTCCGCAGATCGGAGCGCAGGAAGTAAAAGTCGGCGCCGACGGCCCGCAGGCGGTCGTGGAGGTAGTGGCCGGTGACGACGATGACAAGCGGGCGCCCGGCTGACCCGGCGGCGCTGGCAGGGTCAGCTGGTTGTCGTCGACGACGACGACCCGCCGGCGGGCTCGACGCTGCGTAGCCGTTGCTCCACCTCCTCCAGCCGATGGGCGGCCAGCTCAGCGAGGGATGGGTCGAGCGTGGGCCGGACGGCGTCCGTGTGGTGGTCGGCGACCCCGACTTCGTGGAGGCCATTGCGGGAGTGGTTCGACGAGTGGGTGTGGGAGCCGCCGGTCGCCGCTCCCGACACTCGCACCCAGCCCGCAGATCCGGTCACCGGCGAGCTCGGGGAGCGCCTGCTGTCCTGATGCCGGCGGGGTCATCGTCCGGGCCCCGGCGGACTTACCGCGCCTTTCTGCTCGTTCGTTGCATGATGCCCTCGGCCAACTCCCGGCGGCCGGGGAGAAGGTCGGTGGAGACCAGGCGCTCGCGGAGAGTGGCGACGTCGACCAAGCCGTCACGGAGGAGGGCTTCGCAGAAGGCGACGTCGTTCGAGCGGCCGGCGGCCAGCTTGGCCACGCACAGGTCGTGGACGTCGAGGCACCACGCCGTGACCCCACCCGTATTGGCGTTCTGCAGCGGCACGAGGCGGTCGCGCCACCCCACCGGGAGCACGGCCGTGGTCATCGAGACGCCTTGCGCGTAGTACCCGAAGGTCTGTTCGAACGGAGACGCCTCGCCGATGGAGCCGTCGAGGAGGCTCGCCAGGTCTCCATCGGGGTCGTCGAAGAAGGCGATATCAGCCTCGTTCGACGCGGTGGCCTCCGGCGGGAGGTCATTCTCGTTGTACGACCCCAGGATCGATTGGCTGCCGATCACCAGTATGCGATCGATGCCCACGATCGATCCCGCCGCCCGGGTTACGTGCTCAAACTGATCGCGCTTCACGGTGGGCCTTGGCGAAGGAGTTGTAGACCGCCCACCGCTGGCGGGGGGTGAGGAGCCCGGCGAAGGGCGCCGTCTGGCGGAGTTGGCTCGCGTAGGTGCTGGTCGCGCACAGAACGGCCAACAACTCGTCGAGCGGCCCATCGAGCAGGCCTTCCCATGCCATCCGCCACGGTTCTCCTCGGCCCAGGCCGTCGGCACGGCGCATGGTGGCGAGATTTTCTCTGGCCGTCCGACCGGCCTTCTCGGGATCGGCTTGGATCCGGGCGGCGATGCACCGATGCAGCCAGAGGCTGCGCCGCTCCTCCCAGCTCAGGGCGAGGACGGGTCGCGACTCGTGCTCCTGAGCGCCACTGGGCACGAGGTCGACATCAAGGCGCGCGCCTGTGGCGCAGGCGATGCGATCGAGCGTGGCCAGGGTCGGCGCCTTCCGGCCGCTTTCATAGGCGGCGACCGCCGATTGCGATGTTCCGGCCCGGGCCGCCACCTGCGCCTGGGTGAGGCCGGCGCGTCGTCGAGCGGTGCGAGCGGCCGTCCCAACATCCATCACGTTGCAGTATAGCCTCGTATATCAAAAGGGAGATATTCGTCGGACGAGCTGGGCCCCGGTCGACTGACATGCGCCGCTCGGTGCCGAGGCGGCGATCGCGTTGGGGGACGAGCTTCCCCCCATCGGGCGTCCGCTTCACCTCACCTGACGGCGGCCGACCCGGCGGTACCCTGGCAGAGCATGTTCGAGCGCCTGGCCGGCCTGGAGACGGAGTACGAGGACATCCTGGTCCGCCTGGCGGACCCGAACGTCTTCGCCGACCAGCGCGCCTACGTCAAGCTCTCACGGCGCCTGAAGGAACTGGAGCCGATCGTCCTGGCCTTCCGCGAGCACCGGGCCACCTCGGGCGACGTCGAGGCGGCGCGAGGCATGCTGGCCGGGTCGACCGGGGAGGACCGGGAGTTCCTGGCCGGGCAGATCAGCGAGGGTGAGGCCACCATCGCCCGGATCGACGAGGAGCTGAAGGTCCTGCTCCTGCCCCGGGACCCCAACGACGACCGCAACGTCATCGTCGAGATCCGCGGCGCCGAGGGGGGCGAGGAGGCGAACCTCTTCGCCAAGGACCTCTACGAGATGTACTCCCGCTACGCCGAGCGCCGCAGCTGGAAGCAGGAGGTGCTCGGCTCCGACCCGTCGGACATGGGGGGCTTCAACGAGATCACCTTCCTTCTCAAGGGCGACGATGTGTGGAACCGGATGAAGCTGGAGGGCGGTCCGCACCGGGTGCAGCGGGTGCCGGTCACCGAGTCCCAGGGGCGCATCCACACCAGCTCGGCCACCGTCACCGTGCTGCCCGAGGCGGAGGAGGTCGACGTCCACATCGACCTCAACGAGCTCAAGATCGACGTCTACCGCTCCACCGGGCCCGGCGGCCAGTCGGTCAACACCACCGACTCCGCAGTGCGCATCACCCACCTGCCGACCGGCCTGGTGGTGGCCATGCAGGACGAGAAGAGCCAGATCCAGAACCGGGCCAAGGCCATGCAGGTCCTGCGGTCGCGGCTGCTGAAGGCGGAGCAGGACCGCCAGGCGGCCGAGATGTCGGTGGCCCGCCGCGGCCAGATCGGCGGAGGAGGCCGGTCGGAGAAGATACGGACGTACAACTACAAGGAGAACCGGGTCACCGACCACCGCATCGGCCTGACCCTGTACCACCTGGACCGGGTGCTGCAGGGCGACCTCGACGAACTGGTCGACGGCCTCCTCGCCGACGAGCGGGCCCGCCAGCTCCAGGGCGAGTAGCCCCTCGGATCGGCTGACGCTTCGTGGCAGTTCGATCAACCCTTCAGCCAACTCCCGGTGGCTGGGAAGAAGGTCGGTGCTCGCCATCCGCTGGTGAAGGATCGTCACATCCACCAACCCGTCCCTGAGCAGTGCTTCGCAGAAGGCGACATCGCTCGAGCGGCCGGCGGCGACCTTCGCCAACCACAGGTCGTGGAGGTCGAGGCACCACGCGGTGACCCCTCCCGTGTTGGCGTTGCGCAGCGGTACCAGTCGGTTGCGCCATCCCGCAGGCAGCACGGCCGTCGTCATGGAGACGCCCTGGGCGTAGTAGCCGAAGGTGTGCTCGAAGGGAGAAGCCTCGCCGATCGAGCCGTCGAGGAGGGTGGCCTGGTCTCCGTTGGGGTCGTCGAAGAAGGCGATATCGGCCTCGTTCGAGACGGTGACCTCGGGAGGGAGGTCGCCCTCGTCGTAGGAACCGAGGATCGATTGGCTGCCGATCACGAGGATCCGGTCCACGCCGACGATCGATCCGGCGGCCCGCGCCACATGCTCAAGCTGGGCGCGCTTCACCTTCCGCCTTCGCGAAGGAGCCGTACACCGCCCACCGCTCGCGCGGCGTGAGGAGCCCGGCGAAGGGAGCAGTCTGGCGCAGCTGGGCGGCGTAGGTTGTCGTCGCACACAGGACGGCCAGCAATTCCTCGAGGGGGCGCTCGAGCAGATCTTCCCAGGCGGTCCGCCAGTGCTCACCCCGGCCGAGGTCGTTGGCTCGACGCATGGTCGCGAGATTTTCTTCGGCCACGTGACGGGCGTGTTCGGGATCCTGTTGGATCCGGGCAGCGATCGCCCGGTAGAGCCAGAGGCTCCGCCGTTCTTCCAGGCTCAGGGCGAGGACGGGTCGGGGCCGGTGCTCGTGACCGTCGCCCGGCTGGAGCTCGACGCGGAGTGATGCTTGTGTGGCGCGGGCGATCCGTTCGAGGGTGGCCAGGTTCGGCGCCTTCCGGCCACCTTCGTAGGCGGCAATCGCCGACTGTGACGTCTCGGCTCGAGCGGCGACGGCGGCCTGGGTGAGGCCGGCGCGTCGCCGAGCGGCGCGAAGCGCAGGGCCCAGCTCGATCACTTCCCTGAATATATCAAAAGAGAGCTACTTGGTCGGCAGGAACGAAGTGTCCTCAGCCCGCCACGACGAGATCACCTTCCTCATCGAGGGCGACGACGTTGTGCAACCGAACGAAGCTCGAACCGCGGGCCCCGCCCGGTCGCTCAGCAGTCGGTGGCGACCGCCATCGCCCGGCCCACCGCCATCATGCGTTCCGGGCTCAACTGCGTGATCCGCTCGACCAGCGACGAAGCGGCAAGAGGTTGGACGTTGTCGAGGGACACGACGCAGGGCTGCGGGAGGCCGTCGTCA
>JALYYN010000347.1 GCA_030946525.1 Actinomycetota bacterium
TGGCCGTCAGCGGCGGATCGGCGCCGGTTGCGGGCAGGGTGACCGCCGGCTCCGGCCCCCGCGTGGCCGGTGCCCCGCCGAACAGTCCGACACTGGTGTAGAAGCCGTAGGCGCCGCCCCCGACGCCGGTCGTGGTCGCCGGCGCCGTGGTCCCACCCCCGCCTCCGCCACCCGCCGTGGTGGTGGTCGATCCCACCGTGGTGGTCGTCGATGCGACCGTGGTCGTAGTGGCGCCGGTTGCCGTGGTGGTGGTCGCCCCGGACGCCGCGGTGGTCGTCGTCCCGCCCGCAGCAGTGGTCGTCGTGTTCCCGGGGGCTGCAGCGCTACCGGTCAGACCGCAGACCACCTGGCCCAGGTAGAGGTCGCCCTTGGCCGTCGGCCCATGTAGGACCTCGTGGGCCGCGGTCACCGTGATCGACCCGTCCGCGTTGGTGGTCTGCTCGTTGTAGACCCAGGTGAACGACTCGGTGTCGCCGGCGCTGAGCACGAAGCTTCCGTCGATGGAGGTGTTCGGCGCCGGGTTGGCCGGCACGTCCATCGTCATCGTCGGGTTCTGGTTGGCATCGGTGGTGGTGACCAGCTTGCCGTTGGTGACCGTCGTGGACCCGCTCACCCCGCTCGAACCGGCGGTGCAGGTGCTGGAGAGGCTGTCCGCCTTGAACTGCTCACCGTTGGCATCGCTGAGGCCGTTGATCATGGCCGAGCTGGTGACCGACCCGCTGGCGCCGAGCGAGCCCTGGGTGCTGACTTTGATCGTGCCGGACTCGAAGAAGGTGGCCGGACCGTCCTTCACCGTCTCCGAGGCTGAGGTATCGGCGACCGGGGTTGACGACCCGCCTCCTGGCAGGGTCACGGTTGGGTGCGGGCCATAGGCGGGCTGGGCTCCCCCGAAGATCGTGATATTGGGCGCGGAGACGCCGAAGGCGCTGCCCTTCACCGCGGTGACCTGGGCGGTGGCCGGGCTCAGCCCGAAGCCGGCCACGATCCCCGAACAGAGCAGGGCGAGGACCAACCCGATCCGGTACGCACGTACCCGTGACTGCGCCATGTCGTACATCCTCCGTACCTAGTTCCGTGACCACACTGGCACGACCGGGTCGTCCAGCAGCCGAGCGGGCCCCGGATTCACCGGCGTCGACCGATCGGGAACCGCTCGCGACGTTGACCGATCCGGAGCGACGATGCGGGGGAAGGGCCTGGCGCGGCATCGACGGGTACCCAGTGCCCCGCCGTTGCCAGGGAGACACTATGCCACGCGACCGGCAAAGAGGCTGCGTGCGGTGGTCGTGCTGCGCCCGGCGAGCCCGCCGGGGTCGTCATCGGTGCAGTTACGGCGATTGGACAGACTTCCTGTGCGGCGAGCCTCCTGATCCGAGGCTCTGAGTCGACATTCCGCTCCGTGGCGACGCGGCCCAGTTTCGCCGCGCGAATGAAAGCATACGAGGTGATGCGGCGACCGTCACTAACAGTCCGCGACATCTAGTCGTTGCGCTTCTATCCCCGCGTTGGCGCGCCGCGGACCGGACCGCCCATGGCGTCGGCGGGCCGGAAGGCGGGCGACGCCTCGACCAGCAGCCGGGCGGTCTCGCTCTTCGGCGATGTGGACACGATGGCCGACGGCCCCTCCTCGACGACCCGGCCGCCGTCGAGCACGACGATGCGGTCGGTCACCTTCCGCACCGAGGCCAGGTCGTGGGAGACGAGCACCAGTCCGAGTCCCATCTCCACCTGCCGCTCCCTGAGCACCACCAGGAGGCGGGCCTGCTCGGAGGCGTCGAGCATGGCGGTGGGCTCGTCGGCGACCAGCACCTTCGGCTGGGCGACGAGGGCCCGGGCCAGGGCGATCCGCTGCAGCTGGCCGCCCGACAGCTGGTGGGTGTGGGCGTCGAGGAAGGCGCCGGACGGCGGGAGCCCTACGCTCTCCAGCGCCTCGCCCACAGCGGCGCGCCGCTCGGCATCGCCGGTCCCGACCACGTCGAGGGGCTCCCCGACGAGCTCGCCCACACTGAGGCGGGGCGAGAGGGCGTCGGCCGGATCCTGCATGATGAGCTGGATCCGCCGGCGGCGGAGGCGGTCTGCCCCCCGCCATGAGGTCGGTAGCGGCTCACCCTCGAGGACCACCTGTCCCGAGTCCAGGGCGAGATGGCCGGCCAGGATCCGGGCCAGGGTGGACTTGCCACTGCCCGAGGGCCCGACGATGCCGACCGACTCCCCCTCGCGCAGGCTGATCGACACGCCTCCCAGTGCCGGCACGCCGTGACGGCCGCGACCGAACGACTTGGTCACGTCCGTGGCGGAGAGCAACGTCTTCAGGCCGCCGAAGTGGCAGAGGACCTGGCGGTCACGGGACAGGATCAGCTCGGGACGGGAGTCGCGACAGATGTCCTCCGCCTGGGTGCAGCGGGGGTTGAACGGGCAGCCGGGCGGAACGGCGCGCGGGTCGGGCGGCCGCCCCCGGATCGGGCGGAGGTCCTTCGTGGTGGTCATGACCGGGTAGGCGTTTACCAGGGCCCAGCTGTACGGGTGGGCCGGCTCGGCGATGACCCGGACGGTGGCGCCGTCCTCCATGACCTCGCCGGCGTAGAGGACGATCGTGCGGACGGCCATGCTGGCGGCGTCGGGCAGGTCATGGGAGACCACCACCAGGGCGAAGCCCCGTTCGTCGGCCAGCCGGACGATGCGCTGCACCAGCTCCTGGCGGGTGGCCGGGTCGAGACCCGCGGTCGGCTCGTCGAGCACGACCAGCGCCGGGTCGAGGGCGAGCACCATGGCCAGGGCGGCACGCCGACGCTGGCCGCCGGAGAGCTGATGGGCGTAGCGGTCCAGCAGCTCGGGGTCGAGTAGCACGTCCCGCGCCAGCTGGGCGGCCCGCTCGCGGGCTTCTCGGCGGCCCATCCGCAGGCGGTCCCGCAGGGGCTCCTCCACCTGGTCACCGACGGTGACCACCGGGTTGAACGGCGAGCCCTGCAGGGCCAGCGCGACCTTCGACCAGCGCACGGAGCGGAGGGCCTCCTCGGTCGCCCCCAGGAGCTCGACGCCGTCCACCCGCACGCTGCCCCGCGCCTCCGGGGGCTGGACGAGGCCGGAGAGGCATTGGGCCAGGGTCGACTTGCCCGAGCCGCTCTCCCCCACGATGGCCAACGACTCGCCCGGCTCGAGGGAGAAGGTCACCCCCCGCAACGCGTCGACGTCGCCTCCGTAACGCACGGCAAGGTCCGTCACCTGCACCAGTGAGCCCTTGCCGTCCCGCGGCGGCGGCACCGTCGCTGTGTTGTCGCTGTCCATCGCCACCGTCCTGACCGCTGAGGTGGGGCGGGCTCCCGAAGTCCGGCGTCGCCGAAAGAGGGGAGGCTACCCGTGCCGCCCGGCACGCGCGTCGTCGGCCTGTCACGGGGCGCCTGGTCCACGTTTTTCCGGTTTGGGACCGGGGTAGGTCGTTGGCACCCGTGCGGACCTGATTCAGGAGGCGCCTCGTGGCCCGACAGGCCATTGTCCAGACAAAGCCGTCCGCTCCGGCCCGGCCACGCCGTACCGCGGCGGCCACCGTTCTGCGGCCGGCCCCCAGGCGGACGCGTGGGCCGGCCGCGGCGACTGCGGCGAGCACCGCCAAGCGGGAGACGGCCACGACGGCCAAGCGGGAGAGCAGGAGGGTCGCATCCACGGCAACGGCCCAGGCCACCCGGGTGAAGGGCACGGCCGTCGGCCAGGGCAAGGTCGTGGCCCGTACCGCCGGTGAGGACGTCCGCGAGCTGGGCGCCACCGTGCGGGACCAGGCCGACCAGGTCAGGGGTGAGCTTGCCGGCCAGGCTCGGGAGCTCCTCTCGGAGACGCGCGACCAGCTCCAGGCCCAGGCCGACGTGCAGACCGGGCGGCTGGCCGCGGCGTTGCTGCAGGTGGGCACCCAGGCCGTCGCCCTGGCCGGGGGTCGGCCGGAGGAGGCCGGGCCCCTGGCCCAGTACGCCGAACAGGCTGCCGGCTGGCTGGACGCCTGCGCGGCGGAGATCGAGGAGCGGGGCCTGGAAGGCATCGCCGCCGACGTCACCGACTTCGCCCGTCGCCGGCCGGGCGTGTTCCTGGCCGGCGCCGCGGTGGTCGGCTTCGGGGTCGGGCGCCTGATCCGTTCCGGCGCAGTGTCCGCCAACGGCGCCGAGGAGGAGTAGATGGCGATTCGCACCGAGGACCGATCCCTGTCGGAGCTCCTCTCCGACGTCACCGGCGAGCTGGCCACGCTGTTCCGCAAGGAGGTCGAGCTGGCCAAGGTGGAGACGAGTGAGCAGGTGTCGCGTGCGGCCAAGGCCGGCGCCATGCTCGGCGCCGCCGGCGTAGTCGCGTTCCTGGCCCTGATCCTGTTGGCATTTGCCGCCGCGTGGGGCTTGGCCGAGGTGCTGCCGACCGGGTTCGCCTTCCTCGTCGTCGGCGTGGTGTTCCTGATCGTCGCCGCCATCCTGGGCTCGACCGGCAAGAAGAAGATGGCCAGTGTCAGCCCCGTTCCCGATCAGACCGTCGACACCCTGCGGGCCGACGTGCAGGTCGCCCGCGACTCCTTCGCCCGCGGCGCACGATAGAGAGGCTCTTTCCACTTGAGCAGGAACGCGCAGCAGATCCGCCAGGAGATCGAGCAGACCCGGGGCCAGTTGGCCCAGAACCTCGAGGCCATCGGCGACCGGGTGAGCCCCAAGCACGTGGTCGAGCAGATCTCGGAGAAGGTGAGCCCCCGGCGGCTGATCAACCGTCAGACCGAGAAGGTCATGGACGGTCTCCACAGCGTCACGGACTCGGTCATGGGCAAGGCCGGCGACGCCGCCGACGGCGTCCGAGATGCGGTCGGCGGGCTCACGGGCGGCGCCTCGGATGCCGCCTCCACTGTCCGGGACGGCGCCACGAGTTCGGCCCAGAGCATCGCCGACAGGCTGCGGTCGGCGTCGACGACCGCTGCCGGTCAGGTCAAGTCGGCGCCCGACAGCAACCCCATGGCCACCGCGCTCCTCGCCCTGGGGGCGGGACTGGTCGTCGGGCTGGCCCTGCCGCCCAGCCGGAGGGAGCGCGAGGCCGCCGGCACCGTCCGGAGCCAGGTCGTCGAACCGCTGAAGCAGCAGGCGGTGCAGGCCGGCAGGGCGGTCGCCGGAGAGCTTCAGCCCGGGGCGGAGGCCAAGGTCGATCGGGTCAGGACCACCGCATCGCGTGCGGCCGAGCGGGTCAAGGCCGAGGCCGTAAGAGCCGCCGCCGACGTCCAGGGCCAGGCCGAACAGGCCACGGTAACGGTGAAGCGCCGGGCCACCCGGGCCGCCACGACGACCCGGGCCGAGGCGAAGACCACGGCAGAGCGCACGTCAGCCCAGGTTCGCCAGCGCACCTCGGTGTGACGATCTCCTGCCCGATCGGGGCTCACGGCACGCACGCCACGGCTATGACTTTGCTCACCTCTGGCGCGTTGACGCTGTGCCAACCGCCTGCCGTCGTCCTCACGGTGAAGAAGAACGTTCCGACTGCGAGGCCACTGGGTGTCGTGTAGGTCAATCCGCTGACCGCGATCGGCGTTCCGTAGGTGCCAGAGTTCGTGCGGATGAGCACCTCGTACCCGATCGTCAGGCCCGTGAAGTTCGTGGTCGAGGAAGCCGCCCAGGTCAGTTTCACGTTGGTAAGGGCGGCACAGGTCGCCACCAGCGACGTGGGCGGGGCCAGGGTGTCGGCCTTGGCGGTCGCGGGACCGGCCCCCGACGACGCCCAGGATGCGTGCGCGGGGGTCGCCAGCCCGCATGCCGCCACAAGGATAACGACGAGGCCGGCGATCCGCTTCCCGAGAGCACCCTGCGCCACGGCTATCCCGAGGTAAGCGTCGCGGTCAGGGCCAGGCTGAAAGTCTGCCCTTGGCAGGCGTCAACGGCGCCCGTGGTCATGTGCGTGATGATGCTGTAGGTGCCGGACCCGCTGGCCGCGATCGGCTTCGTGGCGTTGGTCTGCAGCAAGCCTGTCGCGTCGAGCGCCTTGGCGTCACTCGTGACCGTCCCGGCGACGCAGGTGCCGTTGACCAGGGTCGATGAGCCTGCGCTGATCGAGGTGACCAGGACGCTGTAGGGGTTCGGGTTGCTCACGGTGATCGTGACGCTCTGCGTGGCACCCGGGTAGAGGTCCGCAGCCGACGTTCCCGCCGCGATCACCGAGTTGGTCGCGCTCCTGGCCTGGGCGGTGCCCGAGCCCGTGCCGGTGGACGACCACGCCGCGAATGCGATGCCGGCGCCTATCACGGCGACGACGAAGCCCGGCATGGCCAGGAGCTTCCGTAGGTATCGGATCACTGCGTCCTTTCGACTGCTCACGATCACAGGGCTTTTGGATAAATTGGTCGAACCGGACGCGATCAAAGGGCCGTGTGGAGGCGCCAGGCGCCCCCACACGGCCCTCGGCCCCTAGTTGCTGGACAGGTTGAGCGTCAGCGGTGCGTTTTTGCAGGCGTCCTGGCTCACCGAGGTGTTCGCCATGGTCAGGGTGCCTGTCGCAGTGATAGTGCCAGCGGTCACGCTGCCTGCGATGTCCTGATTGGACACGACATCGGGCATCGTGAAGTCGGTCACGACACACGCCGAGTGGGCGCCATCGGTCGAGACACTGTCGAGGTGGATGGTGCCGACCAGCTGGTGGCCGGTCGAGGAGTTGTCGACCGTGAAGTTCACGACCGACGTGGTGCCCGGGTACAGCGTGGTCGGCGCCGTGCCGTGGAGCACGAGGGCCGTGCTCGTGCCGACCGTGCCGGTCCCGGTCCCCGCGCCGGTGGTGGTGAAGTAGGCGAACGCAGCGCCGGCGACCGCAACCGTTACGACGGTAGCCCCCAGCGCCACTTTGAGCTTGTGAGTAAGCCGCATGACACTCC
>JALYYN010000402.1 GCA_030946525.1 Actinomycetota bacterium
AGGTCAAGGGCATCGACGTGCTGCGGGCCATCCGCAGCTTCGACCCCTGCATGCCCTGCACCACCCACATGGACACCGGCAAGGGCATCATCACCCGGGAGATCAACTCCTGCGGCTGCACCCTCGAATAGGAGCGACCGTCGCGTTCGTACGTACCCCCCTCGGGGGGTACGTACGCGACAAAGCCCATGATCGATCCTCCTGCCTATGGCCTCGGGAACCGCCCGCCCACCCGCGTCATGGTGGGCGGGATCGGACTGCCGTGGCTGCGTGACCTCGACTTCGGGACGCAGTTCCTCAAGCGCATCGCCGACATCGACTGGCCGGAGGGCGTGGTCCTCGAGGACCTGTCGTACTCGGCCCACCGCGTGCTGCACACCCTCCAGGACTTCCGGCCGGCCAAGGTCGTCCTGGTGGGAGCCATGCCGCGCGACGTCGATGCGCCCGGCACCATCCGGCGCTACGTCCTCGACCTCACCCCTCCGGGCGACGAAGAGGTGGCCGACCGCCTGGGCGAGGCCGTCGGTGGGATCATCGATCTCGACCACACGCTGGCCGTGGTCAGATATTGGAAGGGTTTTCCGGCCGACACTGTTGTCATAGAGGTGGAGCCCGGTGACAGGGCCTTCGGGCTGGGTTTCTCCGATGAGGTCGAGTCGGTGGTCGACACCGTGCTGGGCATGGTCTGCGAAGAGGTCGGCCTGGACCCGGCGGTCGCCGGCCTGACCAGCGGAAGCAGCACGAGAGGGGAGATCGAATGAGCGCTGATCAGACTGTCGACGTCGAGCTCCTGGGCTACGACGAGATCATGCCCAGGGTGGGCGAGCTGTACGACGAGCTCATGTCCCATCCCGACGCGAGCGTGCGGGACCGGGTCGAGGAGATGCTGGACCTGGTCGACTCGTTCCACCGCGAGGGCCTGGGCCGGCTGGTGGAAATGATCCGCGCCTGGCGCGGCGAGATCTTCCTGGAGTCGGTCGGCCGGGACGACGTCACCGGGTACTTCCTCTCGGCCTACGACCTGGGCGAGGCGCCCGACGACCGGGACCAGGCCGCGGCCATCGAGGCGGTCGACGCCGCCCTCGAGGAGATGCGGCCGTTCGTCGAGTCCGACGGCGGCATGATCACGGTGGAGAGCATCAAGGACGGTGTGGTCACCGTTCGCCTCCTGGGCTCCTGCGACGGCTGCCCCAGCTCGTCGGCCACCCTCACCGGTGGCGTCGAGGAGGCCCTGCGCCGCCACTGGCCCAACTTCCGCCGCCTCGAGGTCGTCGACCCCGAGGCCGAGGAGGCGCCCGCCGCCCTTCCCGAGCCGGAGCCCACGCTCCTCCAGATCGGCAGGAAGCCCCCGGCTCCATGAGCCCGGAGACAGAGGGCGGGAGCGGGCAACAGCCTCTGAGCGGACAGCAGAGCCCGAGCGGCTCCCTGAGCGGGCAGCACGGAGCGACCGACCACGGCACCGCTGGGCACCTCAACGCCGAGGATCTCGCCTATCGGGCCCGGGCCCTGGCCCAGGCCCATCCCCTCACCACACTGGCCCGCCAGTACGTCGACCGGTCGGTGGCCGAGCAGCGCACCTCCCAGCCCATCCCCGAGATCGGCATCTGGGCCGGCGCCGCCGCCATCGGCGGGTACTGCCTGCGCCGGGTCGAGGAGTCCGAGGCCGGCCTGGCCCTGAGCGCCACCGATGACGACCTGCCCGCCCTGGACGCCATCGAGGAGGCCACCACCACCATCGCCGCCGAGCTCCGGGCCGAGGGCGGCGGTGGCCACCTGCTCGGCGACGAGGACCGCACCATCGAGGCGCTCGACCGGATCATCGCCTCGGAGGTCAGCCGCCGCCTCGACCACTGGAAGGACGACGTGGACCAGGCGGCGTGGGACGAGCTGGAGGAGTACCTCACCTGGTGGGTGGTCAAGGGCTACGCCCTGCGGGTGGCGGAGACCGTCACCGGCGCCCTCCGGTGAGCCCGGGCCGACAGCGTTGAGGAGCCTGCAGGACCAGTCGGCGGCGTGGCAGGCACTGGGGGTGGGGGCCACCGAGGCGGCCGTCGCGCCCCGTCCCGCCAAGAAGGTGCTGGTCGCCGGGGTCGGCAACCAGCTCCGGGCCGACGACGCCTTCGGCGTGGAGGTCGCCCACCGGCTCATGGCCATGGACCTGCCCGAGGGGGTCAAGGTCGTCGAGACCGGTATCGGTGGCATCGCCCTGGTGCAGGAGTTGCAGGAGGGCTACGACGCCCTGGTCGTGATCGACGCCGTCGACCGGGGCCGCCCGCCGGGCCACGTCATGCTCATCCTGCTCGACGTGCCCCACGTCGACGACATGGAGTGGGGCGAGCGCTACGACTTCCTGGCCGACGTCCATCTGGCCACGCCGGAGCGGGCGCTGATCATGTCCAAGGCGCTCGGCGTGCTCCCGGACGACACCCTGATGGTCGGCTGCCAGCCCGTCGACGCCGAGACCCCCGGGATCCCCATGTCGCCCGAGGTCACCGCCGCCGTCGAGGTGGCGGTTCGTGAGGTCGTCGCCCATCTGGGCAGGCTCATGGCGACGAATGCGCAGGGCGTGGGCGGTACCGACCAGGATGAGGATGAGGATGAGGATGAGAAGGTGACCGAGTGAGCGAACAGTCCACCATGGACCACAAGGGCGCCATCGAGGATCTCGAGAAGCAGCTGGCCAACACCTCGAGGGCCACCCGCCCGCACGAGCACGCCGTCATCGCCTACCGGCTCGGCCTGGCCCATGCCGAGTCGCCCAGCGGAAACCCGGCCGAGGGCCTGCGCCGGGCCCTGGCCTTCTACGACGTGGCCGCCTCCATCTTCGACCCGCGCTTCGAGCCCGTCCAGCATGCCCGGGTGCTCAATGCCGCCGCCGCCGCCCATCGCTCCCTCAACAACCGTCCGAAGGCGGCCGAGCTGTTCGAGAAGGCAGTGGCGCTCTTCGCCGACGGTGGCACCGACAACGAGCGGGCCGCGGCGTACAACAACCTCGGCCTGACCCGGACCGAGCTGGGCCAGCCCGCCGCCGGTGTGGAGGCCTTCGACGCCGCCATCGCCCTGTTCGACGCCTACACGCCCGAGGGCAAGCGGGGCGTGATCTCCACGCTCCACAACCGGGGCCAGGCCCATGCCGCCCTCGGCACGGAAGAGGGACTGGAAGCGGCGCTCGCCGACTTCGAAGAGGCCCGGGGCATGATCGACCCCGACGAGAACCCCCTCCACCACGGCATGGTCGAGCACAGCGTGGGCGTGACCTGCTCGGCCCTGGCCCGGGGCAAGGAGGACGGCCGCGCCGCCTTCCTGCAGGAGGCCATCCGGGCGTTCAACAACTCACTCAGCGTGTTCACCCGGACCGCATTCCCCTACTACTTCGCCTTGGCCAAGTACAACCTGGGCCAGGCGTTCGTGTCCCTGGGGGGCACCGCCAACTCGCGCCGGGCCATGTCCTGCTTCGAGGACGCCCTCGCCGTCTTCGACACCCGCCTCCACGCCGACGCCTGGAAGCAGACCTACGCCAGCCTCGAATGGGTGGAGAAGCAGCTGGCGGCGGTGGCGCCGGGCATGACCCGCACCGGCCACTTCGCCGCCCTCCTCGCCGTGACCAACTCCGAGGAGCGGACCCTGCTGGTGCGCGAGCGGGTGTTCCGCCTGCTGGCCCAGCCCGACCGGGTGGCCCTCGGCTCGGTCGCCGAGCTGAGCCGGGCCGTCGGCCTGCTGGGCTACGACGACGCCCGCAAGGTGTACGAATCCATGATGAAGTTGATCATCGAGCTGCCCCAGGACAGCCAGCGGCTGGCGCTGCGGGCCATCATCGAAGGCCACCGCGGCATCGAGGACGAGGAGGCCCGGACGGACGCCGACCGGGCCGTCGACCAGTCCATCGGCGACGCCCTCGGCGGCCCCCAGCGGGTCGCAGTGCGCGACTACATGTCCTCCGAGGGATGGGAGCGGCCATGACCGGCCTCGCCAGCTGCGTGCGGAACGCAATGCCAGCTGCGTGCGGAACGCAACGAGGAGGCCGGTCCATGGGATATTCACTGGCCCACCAGCCCGAAGGGGGTGAGGGCCGGTGACCGATGGGCAGGCCGGAGCCGGAGCGACGGGTGGCGCAGTCGACGCGGCGCGGGCGTTCGTCGACGGCGTGGTGTGGGGCGAGCACCGCAAGGTCTGGGAGCTGATGGGGGTCGAGGCCCGTACGACGGTGTTGAAGGTGGCCAGCAACCGGGGCATGGACGAGGCCCTCGTCGCCCGGCTGCGGGACGGCACGGCCAGCGACGCCGAGCGCGACGAGTTCCTCGCCGACCTCGTGAACGGGCTGCGGGCCGATCTGGCCGGCAACGACCTCGATGCCCTGGTCTACGAGGAGGACCCCGAGCCGATCGAGCCCGGCCGGGCCCGCGTCGTCATCCTCGTCCCGGTCGCCGCCGGGTTCGGGGGTAACCTCCCGGTGGGGTCGGTCGAGTTGGCGACCGAGGCGTCTACGATCGGGGAGGCCCAGTGGCGGATCGAACGGCTGGTGCCACAGGTCACGAAATGATGGCCCCGCGATGAGCTCCACGTCCGGCTTCCCGGGACTCGAGACGGAGACGGTCGAGCGCTTCGGGCGACCCATGCGCCGGTTCTCGGTGGCGGTGACGGCCGAGGCCATGGCGCTGGCGTGGGCCAATCAGGAGGACGCGCCCCAGGGCGCCACCGTGGTGGTCGATCACGAGATCCGCCCCAGCGGCCTCCACGGTCGTATGTGGAACGTGGCCCAACCCGACACCCTGGCCTGCTCGATCGTCCTGCGCCCCACGGTGTCGGTGGAGGAGGCCGACAGCGCCTGGCTGCTGGCCGCGTCGGCGTCGGCTGCCGGCGCCCAGGCGGTGAGCGGCGTGGAGCTGGCCACCTGGTGGCCCGATGCGGTGGTCCTCGCCGCCACCCAGACCCAGGTGGCCGCGGTGCGGGCCGAGGTGCAACTCGGCCCCGGCCGGGTGAAGGCCGTGGTGATCACCCTGCGCTTCGACCTTCCCGGCCTCGGGCTGGACGCCGCCAAGAAGGACGCCCTGCTCGAAGCGGTGGTCGGCGCCGTCGACGAGGGGTGCGAGCGGCTGTCGGAGGGGGCCAGCAGTGCCGCGGCCGACTACGACGCCCGCTGCGCCCTGCTCGGTCACCGCGTCAAGATCAGGCTGCTGCCCAAGGGGGAGACGCGAGGAACGGCCCGGCGTGTGGACCGGGCCGCCCGTCTCGAGTTGGAATCGCCGTCCGGCCTGGTCGAGAAGATCGGAATCAACCAGGTGGGCGAGCTGAAGCTCGTCTGAGCTACTAGTACTCCACGACCTTGGTGGTGGAGCCGATGCCGATCTTGCGCTCGTCGGCCGCCAGCGGAAACCGGGTGTCACCCTCGCGGACGATGCGGCGCATGGCGATGTCGAACTCGGTGCCCTTCAGCCGGCTGCAGTCCTGCCGGGCCACCCGGGCCAGGGCCGACTCGAGGTCCGGCGAGAACGGCGGCACCGTGTTGGTGGGCTCGTGCAGATCCCCGGACTCCATGTGGATCTCGTTGGGCCCCGAATAGTCGCGAACCAGTCCCATCGGCGGAACTCCTCCTCATACGGTGGTTTTCTCCTTCCAAATCATAGCTGTGGGAAGATGTCCAGAACAGACAGCGCGGTGAGGAGGCCTCATGAAACTCGGCATCGTGGGCAAGGGAGGGGTCGGCAAGACCACTCTCTCCGCCCTTCTGGCCCAGGCGTACGCGGCCAGGGGCCAGCGGGTCCTCGCCATCGACACCGACTCGAACCCAAACCTGGCGCACAGCCTCGGACTGAACACCGAGCAGGCCGACGGCATCCCGCTGCTGCCCCGGTCGGTGGTGGTCGGCAACGGCGACGGCGCCATGACCCCCCACCAGCTGGTCAACACCTACGGGGCGGTGACCCCGTCGCAGGTGACCCTCCTCCACGCCATGCGCATCACCCAGGCGGGGGCGGGCTGAACGTGTGGTAGCCACGCTGCCGTGCGCAGCATCCTGGGAGCGGCCATCGACGAGGAGGCCGACGTCACCCTGGTCGACATGGAGGCCGGCCTCGAGCACCTGAGCCGCTCCGGCGGCACCCTGGCCTACGCCGACGTTCTGCTGGTGATCATGGAGCCGAGCCGCAAGTCGATCCTGACCGCCGGACGCACCATCGTGCTGGCCGAGGAGTTGGGCATCCCCCGGGTCTACGGCGTGGGGAATAAGGCCCAGGAGGGCGACGAGGAGTTCTTCGCCGAGGTGTGCGCCGAGTACAACGTGCCGCTGGCCGGCATCGTGCCCGCCGACGCCGACGTGGCCGAGGCCGACCGCCAGGGCACGCTGCTCCAGCCGGGCCAGGGTGAGCCGGTTCGGGCCGCCGTCGTCCGCATCGTCGACTTCGTCGACCACGCCCTCATGGGGGTCACCGGAGCCCACTAACGGGCCCCGGCGTGGATCTCGCGCTAGAGGGCCTTTCCATCTATAGGTTCGCGACATACAATGAACCGGACAGTTCGGCTCCAGGAGGTCTTCGTCGTGGTCCTGTGGTGGATCGGCAACATCGTTCTCATTTTCGTGGTCGCACCCGTGTGCCTGCTCTTCCTCAACCGGGTGCTCCGCCCGGCCAAGGAGATCTATGCCTACGCCGACGACGTGCTCGACCATGGCGTCAAGCTGACCGGCACCCTCGACTCGGTGCCGAAGCTGTTCACGACCCGTGACCTCAGCGCCGCGGCCCGCCAGTCGGCCGGCCGCTACGGCGCCGCGCTCCAGCGGATCCTCTAAACCGATGCGCCGGGCTGCCGGCGCATCGGTCAGTTACGCATCAGTCGTCCGAACCGGGACCGTCCAGGTACCAAGACCACAAGTGAGGCAATCATGGGTGCTGCAACCGTCGTCACGCTGATCGGAGTGGCCATCATCGTGGCCGCCATCGCGCTCTACCTGATCAACATCTCCCTGATCCTGAACCACGTGAGCTTCACCGTGGGCACGGTCATCATCGGCGTCAAGGCCATCGCCCAGGCGTGCGAGCCGCTGGCCCCGGTCATCAGGGACATCAAGAACAACATCTCGGCCATCGACGAGGACCTCGAGGCCCTGGTCACCGGAGGTGAGCCACGAGCCAAGCGCCCCTCGCACAGCCTGGCCGGCTCGGGCCGGACGCTGCCGGGGACGCGGGGCTGGTAGTCCCCGTCCTCCACCCGATCTGACGACGAGACCCCCGCCGGC
>JALYYN010000423.1 GCA_030946525.1 Actinomycetota bacterium
CTGTTCTCGATGGCGGTCTCCGCCTGTCGCACCAGGATGACGAGGGAGTCGACATCCTCGCCGTCGAATGCCGTCGGCCGGCCGTAGTAGGCCAGCACGCCGAAAGGATGGCCGCCCGACCGGAGGGGGATGGCGACGGCGCCCCCGTCGCCATCGGGCTCCTGGGGAGCGGGCCGGACGGCGCCACCGTCGCCCGGCCACAGCACGGGCCCGCCGGTGCGGGCCGCGGCCCCGGCGAGCCCGGAGCCGGCGGCAAGTTCGGACGGTGCACACGGCGGGCCCGCCGTCTCCATGGGGCGCAGGCGCTCGCTGCCGGCGACGGTGACCCACAAAACGCCGCATCGGGCGCCCAGGTACGTGGTCGAGGCGTCGAGCAGGGCGGAGACCATCACCTGGCGGTCTCGCGTGGAGGCGAGGACCTCGCCGAGGCGGGTCAGGGCGTGGCGAAAATCACGCAGCCGAACCCACGGGTCGTCCACGGGTCAATGCTACGGCCTGCGGTAGTCTGGGGGTTCACCGGTTCGCCTGCAGACCTGCCGAACCGGGGCCCGGAGGCCTTCTTCTATGCCGAAGTACGAGTACGCGTGCAAGTCCTGTGGCGAGCACATCGAGGTCGTCCAGTCCTTCGCTGACGCCCAGCTCACCGAGTGCCCCTCCTGCGGGGGCCCTTTGCGCAAGGTCTTCGCCGCGCCGGGCATCAGCTTCAAGGGCAGCGGCTTCTACCGCACGGACAACCGCAAGCGCCGCTCGGAGCCCAAGGAGGCCAAGGTGGACGCCTCGTCCGGGGCGAAGGCCGAGTCGGGCTCGACGTCGGAGTCGGGCTCGAAGTCGGAGTCGGGATCGAAGTCGGAGTCGGGTTCCGGCCCGGGGTCGTCGGACGGCAAGGCGGGCGGGGAGGCGAAGGACGGGGCCTCGAAGAAGGAGTCCGCTTCCTCCGCCGAGGCCAAGCCCAAGGCCACCGAGGCGAAGACGGCCTAGACAGTTGAGCCTGCCGTCCGCCGAGATAGGGGTCTTCGGCGGGACTGCGTTCTACTCCTTCCTCGACGATGTCGAGGAGGTCGCGGTCCAGACGCCGTTCGGGGCGCCGTCGGGACCGCTCGCCGTCGGAGCGCTGGGTGGACGCCGGGTGGCGTTCCTGCCGCGCCACGGTTCCGGCCACGCAGTGCCCGCCCACCGGGTCAACTACCGGGCCAACCTGTGGGCCCTGCGCCGCCTCGGCGTCCGGCGCGTCCTCGCCCCCTGCTCGGTCGGGTCCCTGCAGCCCGAGGTGAAGCCGGGCGACTTTGTCGTCTGCGACCAGCTCGTCGACCGGACGTCAGGGCGCGCCGACACCTTCTTCGACGGCCCCCTCCCGGCCCACATCTCCTTCGCCGACCCCTACTGCCCCGAGCTCGGCCCGGTGGTGGTCGGCGCCGCCCGGGCCGAGGGTGTCACCGTGCACGAGCGGGGGACCGTGGTGGTGATCCAGGGCCCGAGGTTCTCGACCAGGGCCGAGTCCAGGTGGTTCTCCTCCGCCGGATGGCAGGTGATCAACATGACCCAGTACCCCGAGGCGGCCCTGGCCCGGGAGTTGGGAATGTGCTACTCCGGCCTGGCCCTGGTCACCGACTACGACGCCGGGACCGGGCCGGAGGGGCCCGACGGCGGCGGTGAGAGGGCTGAGGCGGTGACCATGGAGGCCGTCTTCCGGGTGCTGGCCGAGAACGTCGAGCGGGTGAAGGCCGTCCTGCACCGGGTGATCCCGGCGGTCCCCGACACCGCCGGGTGCGGCTGTGCGGCCGGAGCCATGGATCCGGGGTCGTTGCCGGCCCAGTGACTTCGGCATAGTCTCTCGGTCGACGCCCGGCCCGGCGTCGACGGCTTCCCCCTCCGTGCTCCCTTCCTTCCGGAGGATTCCGCCGTGCGCCTGCGCCGCCTGGCCCGCTCGCCCCTCGTCTACTGGCTGACCGTCGTCGCCCTCGCCCTCGTCACCGCCACGACCGTCTCCGGGCTGGTCGGCCGGGCCGGGGCCCAGGCCGCCCGCTTCGGGCAGCTCCGTCCCGTGGTCACCGCCGCCGGCCCGCTGGAGGTGGGAGCGGTGGTCCGGGCCGGCGACGTCACCGTGCGGTCGGTGCCCGCCGCGTTCCTTCCCGACGGCGCCCTGCGGTCGGCCTCCGCCGCCGTGGGTCGGACCGTCGTCGTCCCCCTCTTCCGGGGCGCCGCCGTGGTCGCCGCCAACCTGGCGCCGGACGGCCTGTCCGGGATCGCCGCCCTGTTGCCGGCGGGCAGCCGGGCCGTCGCCGTGCCCACCGGCGTGCAGTCGGTGCCACTGCGCCGCGGTGACCGGGTCGACGTGCTGGCCACCTTCGACCCGCCGCCCGCCGGTCAGGACCCGACGTTCCCGGTGGCCGAGGCGGCCCTGGTGGTGGACGTCGGGCAGGAGGCGGCGGCGGTGGCAGTCGCCCCTGCCGAAGCGACGAGGGTCGCCTACGCCCTGGCCGCCGGCCGGGTCACCCTGAGCCTCACCGCAGCGGCGACGCCCGCCTCACCGGCACCACCGCGCCCGCAGACGACCGATACAGGACGAACAATCGGAGCGAGCGGGTCTGCACCATCCTCGGCGCTGCCACCGAACCCGGGCCGGTGATGGGTGGAAGCGCGAAGGCCGGTCGGCGCGATACTGGCGCCGTGCGCGCCGTGCTCGTCAACGTGTCTGAGGCCCTGGTCGCGGAGCGCCACCGGCTCGGGATCGACAAGCAGGACGAACGGTGGGAAGGGGAGTGGCACTTCGTGAATCCGCCGAAGCTCTGGCACCCCCGGCTCAACGCCGACCTGTTCCTGGTGCTGGCCCCTCTGGCCCGCCTCGCCGGGATCGAGCCCTACGGCGACAGCGCCGGCGTGTTCGCCGACATCGAGAGGGACTGGCGGGTCCCCGACCAGGTGTACGTCCGCCCCGACCAGGAGATGGAGGAGGGGGTGACCGGCGCCGAGCTGGTCGTCGAGCTCCGCTCCCCGGGCGACGAGAGCTACGCCAAGCTCCCGTTCTACGCGGCGAGGGGCATCACCGAGGCCCTCGTCGTCCACCGCGACCGGCGGTTCGAGCTGTTCCGCCTGGGCTCGGACGGCTCCTACGCGCCCGTTGCCGACGGGCGTTCGGTGGTCCTCGGCGTGACCTTCGCGACCGTCGACGGGCCCAAGCTGCAGGTGGCCTGGGAGGACGGGTCGGCCGAGGTCTGACCGGCGCAGTCGCACGATTGGCCGCGGCGGGGCAGGATGACGGCGTGGGAGGGTTGTCCCGAGGTCGGTGCCGGCGGGACCGGCGGGCGGTCGTGGCCGTCGCCGCGGCCGTAGCGACGCTGACCGGCGCGGGTTGCGGTCCGGGCGGACCGGACAAGGCCGCTGCGGGGGCGTCGACCACTGCGGCGCGGTCGATCGAGACCGACCGGGCGGTGGCGACGCGGGTCCTGCTGACCCCGGCTGACGTCCCCACCCTTGCTGCGGCTACCCCCTCGGCCCTCGACGGGCTCTTCGCCCGGTGCGGCGCCAGTTCCCTCCTTCCCGGCGGCGACGACCCCCGGGCCGCGACCCCGACGGCGTTCTTCAAGGACGAGACCGCGGATGTCAAGCGGGTGCAGATGACGGCGGTGGCGTCGTACGCGGCCTTGGGCCTCACCGAGGATGCCGCCCGGGTGGCCCTGTCGACGCTGCGGTCGCCGGAGTTCCGCACCTGCCTGGAGCGCGAGCTCCGCGCTGCTGTCAATGGAGGGGCCGGTCGCCCGGTGGTCTCGACCGTGTCCACCGTCGACCTGATTGCGCCCGTTCTCGGCGACGAGGCGGTGGCCTTCCGGATGACGCTCTCCGGCCCGGGCGGCGTCTACCAGACGCTCGACCTGACCACGGTGCGCAAGGGCCGCGCCGTGGTGTCGGTCACGACCGGCCGGGTGGGCACGACGGCCTTCCCGGACGAGGAGCGGGTGCGGCTGGCGACCGTCGTGGCCAAGCGCCTGGGCGGCTGAGCCCGGACCGGCCGGCGCCGGTCAGGACCCGCTGAGCTGCACGTCCCCGATGACCAGGGTCATCCCCGCCGCGCCTCCCGGCAGCCACTCCAGGTCGCCACCGACCGCGATCAGGTCGAGCAGCATGCGCTGGAGGGTGGAGGCGATCGTCGCCTCCCTGACGGGTTCGGCCGGAGCGCCGTCGCGCACCATGAGGCCGTTCACGCCCACCGAGAAGTCGCCGCTCACCGGGTTGGCGCCCGAGTGCAGCCCGGTCACCGACTGGACGAGCAGCCCGTCGCCGGCGTCGGCCAGGAGCTGCTCCTGGGTCCGGTCGCCGGGTGCAAGGGAAAGGGCCCGGCTGCCGGCACCGGGCGTGGACCGGTAGCCGCCCCGTACCGCCGAGGCGTTGGACGCCTGGCCGCAGCGCCGTCCGGTGTAGGTGTTGTGCAGGAAGCCGTGGAGCACGCCCTTGTCGATCAGGACGTTGCGCCGACTGGCCAGGCCCTCGGCGTCGTAGCGCCCGGAACCCCAGGCCTGCGGCTCGGTCGGGTCGTCGACCAGGCTCAAAAAGGGGACGGCGACGGCCTCGCCCTCCCGTCCACCGAACAGCGAGCGCCCCTTGATGACCGACGACGCCGACAGGCCGGAGGACAGCAGGCCGAGGAACGAGGCGGCGACCGGTGGGTCGAGTAGGACGGTGAGGCGCCGGGAGGCAGGCTTGCGGGCGCCGAGGAGGCGGGTGGCCTTCTCGGCGGCGTCGCGGACCGCCTTGTCCATGTCGAGCTCGTCGGGCGTGCGGGCCACCGAGTAGCCCGTGCCGGTCTGGGTCTCCGTGCCCTCGCCGGCCATGGCCGAGGCGACGATGGAGCAGACCGTTCGTCGGGTCGACGCCCGGATGCCCTGGGTCGAAGCGATGGCCGACTCCGACGTGGAGTCGCCGTACTCGGCGGACTCGACCCCACGGATGCGGGCGTCGCTGGCCCGGACGGCCCGCTCCAGCTCGAGGGCCATCTCGATCTTGCGCTCGGGCGGGAAGTCGGCCATCTCGGGCCGGAACAGGTCCAGATCGACCGGGACGACGCCGTCGGGGGAGGCCAGCCCGAGGAACTCGTCGACGGTGCCGAAGCCGGCGTTGTCGCGGGCCTCGGCCAGCGTCTCGGCGATGACGTCGTCCTCCAGCGAGGCCGCGTAGGCGAAGCCCTGGCGGCCACCGACGACGACCCGGACGCCGACGCCCTGGGTGTCGGCCGACGAGAGCGACTCGACCGCGCCCTCGAACACCTTCACGTCGGTGTGGTGGCCGCGGCCGACGAACACCTCGACCTGCTCGCCGGGCGCGGCGCGCTCGACGATCCGGTCGGCGATCCCGAGGAGGTCGGTGTCGACCAGGCCGGGGCTAGGCACCGGCGGTGCCACCCACGGTCATCGCCGCCACCCGCAGGGTGGGCTGGCCGGACGAGACGGGAACGCCCTGGCCGTCCTTGCCGCAGGTGCCGGTCCAGGTGTCGAAGTCGTTGCCGACGGCGTCGATGGCCCGGAGGACCTCGGGGCCGTTCCCGATGAGGTTGGCGGCGCGGATGGGGTGGGTGATCTCCCCGTTCTCGATCATGTACGCCTCGGTGATCCCGAACACGAAGTCGCCGGTGGCCGTGTTGACCTGGCCACCGCCGAGCTGGACGCAGTAGATGCCGTGGGGGGTCTGACGGATGATCTCGTCGGGATCCTCCTCGCCGGCCAGCACGTAGGTGTTGGTCATGCGGACCATCGGGAGGTGCTGGTAGCTCTGGCGCCGGCCGTTGCCGGAGGACTGCCGGCCGGCCTTGCGGGCCCGCAGGTGGTCCCACATGTAGTCGGTCAGCTCGCCGTTCTCGATGAGGGTGTTGCGCTGGGCGGTGTGGCCCTCGTCGTCGATGGCGTAGGTGCCCCATTCCCGGGCGTAGGTGCCGTCGTCGACCAGGTTGACCAGCGGGCTGGCCACGGACTGGCCCACCTTGTCCCGGAAGACCGACGCGTCCCTCCCGACCAGATCGGCTTCGAGGCCGTGGCCGCACGCCTCGTGGAACAGCACACCGCCGGCGCCGCGCTTGAGCACCACCGGCAGGGTGCCGCTGGGCGCAGGACGGGCCTTCAGCATCTCGAGGGCCCGACGGGCCGCCTCACGGGCGATGTCGGCCGGGTCCACCTCGTCGAACAGCTCGAAGCCGACCGTGCGGCCCGGCGCCTCGAAGCCGGTCTGCATGCCGGTGTCGCCCGACGCCACGCAGCTGACCATGAGGCGGGTGCGGACCTGGTCGTCGGAGGTGAGCAGGCCGTCGCTGTTGGCGACGAGGATGCGCCGGTGGCTGTCGGCGTAGGTCGCGCCCACCTGGCGGATGGCGCCACCGGCCGATCGGGCCGCCTCGTCGGCCTTCAGCAGCAGCTCGGCCTTCCGGGACTTGGGCACGTCCTCGGGGAGGATCTCGACCTCATGCGGCTGGACGTTCTCCCGACGGGTCAGGGCCACCTCGCGCACGCCGCCCGTGCCGCCCCGTGCCGCGGCGGCAGCTGCC
Organism: Actinomycetota bacterium; assembly: GCA_030946525.1. Classification (GTDB taxonomy): domain Bacteria; phylum Actinomycetota; class Acidimicrobiia; order Acidimicrobiales; family AC-14; genus CADCTB01. The sequence continues at coordinate 6,527 of JALYYN010000423.1, forward strand.
TCGGCCGCCGCCCGCAGGCCCTCCTCGGTCAGGTCGGTGGTGTGGGCGAAGCCGGTGGTGTCGCCCCGCACCACGCGGATGCCGGCGCCCCGGTCGCGGCCCGACGTGAGCTCCTCGATCTTCCCGTCGTCGAGGCGGGCGGTCGACGAGCGCCGGTCCTCGGCGAACACCTCGGCGAAGTCGCCCCCGGTGCGCAGGGCGGCGGTCAGGACCCGCTGGACCGTGCCGTCGTCGATCATGCCGCTCCGTCGGTGTTTCGGGCCTCGTCGATCATCTGGCGATCGTACCGAGGGCGCCCGGCCTACCGGGTCCGCCGGCCGCCCTCGCCAGCGAAGCCGGCCACCATTCGGCTGCCGGCCGGGAAGGATGGCGGAGGCTGACCGGCTCTGCCGGGCAGACGGAGCACGATCCAACTCGTCGAGCAAGCTCTGCTTGCGAGTGCGACGCTCTTCAGATCGAGGCCAAGAACCCCGACAGCGCCGCCCACCACGCGTCCGGGTTCTCGAGCTGGGGCACGTGGCCGGCGCCGGGGATCACCGTGAGCTTGGCGCCGGGGATGGTGGCGGCGATGCGCCGGCAGTCCTCGAGCATGGTCTCGTCCAGCTCTCCGACGATCACCGCCGTCGGCACCCGGACCGAGCGCAGCCGCCTCTTGCGGTTCGGCTGAGAGAGGAACAGAGGCGCCATGGCCACCCACATGTCCGGTGACGTCGCCTCAAGCCGGCTGTTCGACTGCTCGGCATGGCCGGGACGGGATTCCTCTATGCGCTCGGAGGCGGCCGCCGACTCGGGGTTGTCGTCTCGATTGGCGGTGAGCGCCTCAGCCAGTCCGGCCATGCCCGAGGTCCGCACCACCGAGGAGCCGAGCTCGACCAGCTCAGCGGTCACGCCCTTGACCGGGCCGTGGAACGTGCTGGCCAGGACCAGCCCGGTCAGCCGTTCTGGGTGATCGAGGGCGATGAACTGGGCGATGGCGCCCCCCATGGAATGGCCGACAAGCGCGAAGCGGTCCCATCCGAGGTGGTCGGCGAGCGCCAGGATGTCACCGGCGTAGATTTCGAAGCTGTAGGCGGCCTCGTCGGTGGGGTGGCTGCTTGCGCCGTGACCCCGTAGGTCGGGAGCGACGGCGTGCCAGCCGCTCGCCGCCAGCGGCGCGAGCACCTCGTTGACCTCGCCCTTGTCGGCCGTGAAGCCGTGGACGAGCATCACCGGGCGGCCGCCTTCGCCCGCCTCGGAGAGGCAGAGGTCGACGTCTCCCAGATCGACGCTGCGGGTATGCACATCGACCATCATCGGGCGGGCAGGTTAGCCAGAGGTAAACCCGGCCTGCCGAAGATCCACCGGGCGCGTAGTCTGAACGGGTGGAAGGGGGGCGTAAGGCGAAGCTGTTGCTGGGGATGCGGATCCTGGCCAGCGCGGCCATGCTCGCCGTGCTGCTCCCCCGCATCCACCTGGCGTCCCTGTTCCCGACCCACCAGCTTTCCACGCTGGGCTGGTTGGTCAGCGGCCTCGTCGTCTACACGGGGGCGGTGCTCCTGTCGACGGTGCGGTGGTCCCAGGTGCTCCAGGCCCTCGATCTCCGCGCCGACTTCCCTCGCCTGCTGTCCCACACCCTGGCCGGCATGTTCGTCTCCAACGTCCTGCCCAGCACGGTCGGGGGCGACGTGCTCAGGGTCACCCGTCTCTCCGCCGCCAACGGCCAGCGCCACCCGTCCGTCGCGTCGGTCATGGTGGAGCGCCTGACGGGCTTCCTGGTGCTGCCGTTCATCAGCCTGGTCGCCCTGGTCGGGAACCCGACCCTGCTGCACCTCGGCCGGGCCACCCACCTGGCGATGACCTTGTCGCTGGGCACCTTGACCGTGCTGGGCGTCATCCTGGTCCTGGTGTCGAGGCCGTGGCTGGCGGACCGCCTGGCCAACCATTCCTGGCTGGACTTCCTCAGCGCCGTCCAGTCGGGCCTGGCCCGGCTCCGGCGTGACCCCGCCGCCGCCCTCGGCGTGGTGGTCAGCGCCCTGGCCTACCAGCTGACCATGGTGGCGGGAGCCTGGATGGCCGGCCACGCCATGGGCATCGGTGTGGGGTGGTCGGCCATGATGGCGTTCGTACCGGTGGTCGCCGTGGCCCAGGTGCTGCCCATCTCGGTCAGCGGTCTCGGCCTTCGGGAGGGTGCGCTGGTCATCCTGCTCGCCCCCCTCGGCGTGGCTACCGGCCAGGCGGTGGCCTTCGGGCTGCTGCTCTACGGGATGAACCTGGTCGTCAGCCTCCTGGGCGCGCCCGCCTTCGCCGTCGGGACCCGACCCGCCCGGGTCGTCGCTTGAGCGGACGGGCGCCCGAGCCCGACGCCCCTCCTGCCGGCGACCCCGAGACCGAACCCGACGACCCACCGGCGTCAGGCGCCGGCGCCCCGGCCGAGGCCCGCCCGCCCGGCCTGCGCTGGTGGCGCGAGGTCCTCTACGTCCTCGGCTTCTATGCGCTCTACAGCCTCATCCGCAACACCCAGGGCAGCGCATCGGTGTCGGAGGCCCACGCCTTCGCCAACGCCCGCCACCTGATCAGCGTCGAGCGCGCCGTCGGCGTCTACCACGAGCGGTCGGTCCAGCACGCCTTCCTGGGCTGGCGCCCGTTCATCGAGTTCTGGAACGTCTTCTACGGCACCTTCCACTTCGTCGTGACCGTGGTCGCCCTGATCCTGCTGTTCCGGCGGTTTCCCGCCCGCTATCCCCCATGGCGGAACACCCTGGCGGCGACGACCGCCCTCGCCCTGGTGGGCTTCGCCGCCTATCCGCTGATGCCGCCCCGCCTACTGCCGGCGTCCTTCGGGTTCGTCGACACGCTCCGGGTCTTCGGCAGCCTGTGGTCGTTCGAGTCGGGCCCGGTCGCCCGGGTCTCCAACCAGTACGCGGCCATGCCCAGCCTGCACTTCGCCTGGTCGAGCTGGAGCGCCCTGGTGCTCTTCCCCCTCATGCGTCGGCCGTGGTCGAAGGCCCTGGTCGCCCTGTACCCGGCCTCGACGCTGTTCGCCATCGTGGTGACCGCCAACCACTACGTGCTCGACGCCGCCGGGGGAGCGGCGGCCCTGGCCATGGGGGCCACGGTGGGATTCGCCCTGGCCGGGCTGACCGTCCGTAGGCGGACGGGCCCGGCCGACCGTCATCCGGGTGACGAGCCGGTTCCGAACCGCGCCTAACGTAAGAAGCCCGCGGCGAGAACCCGCGGAGCGGAGCCCGTGGAGAGGAGCATGGTGCGAGTCGTCCCCGGAATCGCGGTTGCGCCGCCCAGCCTGGCCCTCATCGCCAGGCGGGTGGAGGAGCGCATCCGTGTCCTGCTGGACGCCGAGCTCGAGCGGTGGTCGGCGGTCGATCCCGACCTGGCCGAGCCCTTCGCCGCCCTGCGCGACCTGGTGCTGGCCGGAGGCAAGCGGCTCCGGCCCGCCTTCTGCCAGTGGGCCTACGTCGGGGCCGGCGGCCGGCCCGACGACCCCGCGGTGGTCGACGCCGGCGCCGCTCTCGAGCTCCTCCACACCTTCGCCCTCGTGCACGACGACATCATGGACGACTCGGCCCGGCGGCGGGGGCTGCCCACCATCCACACCACCTTCGAAGACCGCCACCGCCGCGAAGCATGGCGGGGCGAGGGCAGACGGTTCGGTGAAGGCGTGGCCATCCTCATGGGGGACCTGTCCTTCGTCTACGCCGACTTGTTGTTGGCAGCTGCGCCGGCCGACGCCATCGCCGTGTTCACGGAGCTGCGACTCGAGGTCAACATCGGTCAGTACCTCGATCTGCTGGGCACAGCCAGGGGCGATGCGTCGGTCGAGCAGGCCAAGCGCATCTGCCAGTACAAGTCGGGGAAGTACACGATCGAGAGACCCCTCCACCTTGGCGCCGCGCTCGCCGGTCGCCTCGACGAGCTGGCCGAGCC
>JALYYN010000064.1 GCA_030946525.1 Actinomycetota bacterium
CGGTACTCGACGTAGAACCCTCGACGCTCCTCGGGGCGGACGGGGATCCAGCCGATGACGGCGAAGGCCGCCATGCACACGAAGAGCGCGTCGAAGGTGAAGCGGCGGGCCACGAGGAACAGAAGCGGCGGGCTCAGAAGGAAGACGGCCACGCCGACCTGCACGTACCGCTGCATGGCCCGTTGCCCGCGATGGGTCATGTACGGCACCGGCACCAGGTTCATGGCCGACAGGGCCACCACCACCGCCGCTCCGATCAGCCACCGCTGGCCGACGTTGACGAAAAGCGTGGAGAGCGGGAACGACAGGGCGGCGAAGCCGCTCACCGTGCGGGGAAGCCCGCACCAGCAGAGGGGAAAGTGAAAGCGAGCAGCTGCGAAACGGGCGTGCCGGATGGTCGCGCAGGCGATGAGAGCGGCGAGCGCGACCAGGCCGAGGGCAGCGTGACCACCGCGCTCGTACACGGAGAAGAAGACCAGTCCGGGCACGAACACGTGCACGAAGTGGTCGGTGACGGAGTCGAACTCGGCGCCGAACCGGTTGGCGGTGCCGGTGGCCCGGGCCACGGCGCCGTCGGCGATGTCGCCCAGCAGGAAGCCCAGGAGGATGGCGTAGCCGGCGTTGCGGGCCTCGCCGTGGACCAGGTAGCCGATGGCCGCAACGCCGCTCAGCAGGTTCACGAGGGTGAAGAGGTCCTTGACGCCGAAGGGACCGATCGTTCGTCGCAGCATGGTCGGGAAGGTAACCGCGGCGGGCGGGGCCGGACGTCGACCGCCCGGGTGCTGCTCGTCTCCGCCCGCATGGGCGCCGGGCACGAGGGCGCGGCCGCCGAGCTGGGCCGCCGGCTCACCGAGCGCGGGCACGCACCCGTCATCGTCGACTTCCTCGACGCCTTCCCCGGTCCGCTCGCCCAGATCTGGGAGCACTTCTACCGCCTGCAGCTCCGCTACGCGCCGGACAGCTACGAGTCGTCCTACCAGCTGTTCTACCGCCATCCGAAGCTGTGGGGCCCCTTCGTCTCCTTCGAGCGGGCCCTCGCCGGCGCCCGGGTGCTGGCCTGGGTGCGCGAGCACGACCCGGACGTGATCGTCTCGACCTACTCCTTCGCCACCCTGGTCCTGGGCGCGCTCCGGGAGGAGGGGGCGCTCGGGGTGCCGGTGGTGAACTTCCTCACCGACTTCGGCGTCCATCCCCGCGCCGTGCACCCTGCCGTCGACCTCAACCTGGCGCTGCACCCCCTCCCGGCGCAGACCGCGTTTGACCTGAGCCGGGCCCGGACGGTCGCCGCCGGGCCGGCCGTGGCCCCGGCGTTCGGTCACGCAGCCGACCGGCGGGTGGCGGCCCGGCGGGAGCTCGGCGTGGCGGACGACGACCGCGTGGTGGTCGTCGTCGCCGGTTCCTGGGGCATCGGCCAGGAGCTGGCCGGGACGGTGGCCGCCATCGCCGGCTCGGGAAGGTTCCGGGTGGTGACCGTCTGCGGCTCCGACCGCCGCCTCCGACGCCGGCTCGAGCGCCAGGGCCTGGGCACGGTGCTGGGCTGGACCGACCGGATGCCGGCGCTGCTGGCTGCGGCCGACGTGGTGGTCGAGAACGCCGGAGGGCTGACGTCGCTCGAGGCGTTCGCCACCGGCGTGCCGATCGTGACGTTCCGCCCCATCCCCGGCCACGGCCGCGACAACGTCCGGGGCATGGTCGCAGCGGGGGTGACCACCGCACCGGACGACCACGCCGGTCTCATCGACGCGCTCGACCGGCTGAGCACCCCCGGCGAGGCCCGCGACCGCCAGGTGGCCGCGGCCGACGCCCTGTTCCACGACGACCCGGTCGACCACATCCTCGGGCTCCTCCCGTGAGGCCGGAGGCGGTGGCCCGGTGACAGGGTGAACCACCATCCGGGAGTCCGGTCCGGGGAGCAGCTCACCATGGGGGAGCGGGCCGCCGACAGGATGCGCAACGGCATGGGGAGCTGGCCGTTCGCCCAGCTGGCCCAGCACGACTTCGACACCAACACCCGTGCCGCAACGCGGATCGACGAAGTGCACCTCCGCCTCCACGAGATGGCGGAGGAGAACCGCTCCCTCCTCGCCCAGCAACGCCTGCTGCTGGAGCACCCCGTGCAGGACGGACGGTCGAGGAGCGACTGATGTCCGCCGCCGGTCCCCGCGTGGCCGGTGCGCGGCCCGTCGCCCTACGCTCGGGCTCCGTGCGCCTGCTGGTCGTGGAGGACGAGCCGAAGATGGCCAGCCTGATCGACCGCGCCCTCGTCCGCGAGGGCTACGCCGTGGACCTGGCGGCCACGGGGCCCGAAGCGCTGTGGGCGGCCGCCGAGACGTCCTACGACGCCATCGTCCTCGACGCCATGATCCCGCCGCCCGACGGCTTCGAGGTGTGCCGGCGCCTGCGCGCCGAGCAACGGTGGAACCCCGTCCTGATGCTCACGGCCCGGGACCGGGTCGACGACCGGGTGCGCGGGCTCGACGCCGGCGCCGACGACTACCTGACCAAGCCCTTCGCCCTGAGCGAGCTGATGGCCCGGCTGCGGGCGCTGACCCGCCGCGAGTTGGGCGCCCGGCCCGTCGAGCTGCGGGTGGGCGACATCGCCCTCGACACCGCCCACCACGAGGTGCGCTGCAGCGGCGAGCCGGTCACCCTGTCGCCCAAGGAGTTCACCCTGCTCCAGTTCTTCATGCGCCATCCCGGCGACGTCCTCTCCCGGAGCCGCATCCTCGACCACGTCTGGGACTTCGCCTACGACGGCGGGTCGAACGTGGTGGACGTGTACGTGCGGTACCTCCGGCGCAAGTTGGGCACCGACCGCCTGGAGACGGTCCGGGGCGTCGGGTACCGCCTCCGGGCCGACGGCTGACCGCGGTGGCCCGGCGGCGGCTGTTCGCCCGTCCGGCCTCGGTCCGGTCCCGGCTGGTGGCCGTCTTCGCGGTGGGTTCGACCATCCTCCTCGTGCTCACCGGGGCGCTGCTGTACCTCGGCTTCGACAACCAGCTCGACAACGCCATCGAGCAGGCCCTGCGGGACCGGGCCGCCGACATCGAGCTCGACCTGCGGGAGGGGAGCCAGCAGATCCGCCCGGGGGAGCCGTACGTCGTCCTTCTGGAGACCAACGGCCAGGTCATCGACTCGACCGTCACCGGCGCGCGGCGCACCCCCGTGCTGACCGCCCGGGACCTGGCCAGGGCCCAGGAGAAGGAGATCGTGGTCGAGCGCCGGAAGGTGACCGGCCTCGGCGACAGGGGAAGGCTGCTGGCCCGGCCCGAGCAGCTGCCGAACGGAAAGCGGATCGTCCTGGTCATCGGTGAGTCGCTGGACACCGTGTCGCGGGCCAGCGAGCGCCTCGGCATCCTGCTGGCGGTGACGTCGCCGGTGCTCATCGGGATCATCGTCGGCTGCGGATGGGTCCTGGTGGGCGCCGCCCTCCGGCCGGTTCGGCGGATGACGGCCGAGGCCGAGTCGATCAGCCTTCAGGAGAGCGGGCAGCGCCTGGCCGAGCCGCCGGGCGACGACGAGATCGCCCTGCTCGGCCACACCCTCAACGCCATGCTCGACCGGATCGAGGCATCCCTCGCCCACGAGCGGGCCTTCGTCGACGACGCCAGCCACGAGCTGCGCACGCCGCTGTCGATCCTGCGCGGCGAGCTCGAACTGGCCTCGACCGCCCCCGAGGACCGCACCGGCATGACGCGGGCCCTGACCAGTGCCCTCCAGGAGGCCGACCGGCTGGGCCGCCTCACCGACGACCTCCTGGTCCTGGCCCGATCCGACCGCGGCCACCTCGGCCCCCGGCTCGAGCCCGTCGATCTCCTGGAGAGCGCCCGCCCGCCGGCCGAGCGCCGACGGGACGCCAACGCAGGTGTAGCGGTGACGCTCGCGGGCGAGCCGGTGACGGTGAACGCCGACCCGGCGCTGCTCCGTCGCGTGCTCGGCAACCTCATCGACAACGCCTGCCGCCACGCCGCCACCCGGGTCGAGCTGTCGGTGGGCGCCGACGGCGGGGCCGGCCGCCTGGTGGTGGCGGACGACGGGCCCGGATTCCCGCCGGAGTTCCTCCCGGTGGCGTTCGACCGCTTCACCCGAGCCGACGCGGTCCGCGGCCGCGACGAGGGCGGCTCGGGGCTCGGTCTGGCCATCGTCGCCTCACTGGTGCGGGGCCAGGGTGGCCGGGTCCGGCTCGGCAACGGCGAGCCGCTGGGCGGCGGCCGCGTCGAGGTGTGGCTGCCGCTCGCCCCTGACCAGCCGGGCCACGACGCCCAACCCGCGGTCGCCCATCGACCCGCTGGGTAGCCTGCCGACGATGCCCCATCCGGCCCTCTCCGACGAGGCCGACCCCCTCTACCGCCCCCTCGCCGGCCCGGAGGGGTGGGGCGGGCTGGTGGTCGACGAGGAGTCATGGACCGCGGCGATGGGTGGTCTCGCGGACCTCCGCCGACGGCACCCGGCGTGGGCCGACATGGTCCTGCGGGGGGCCCGCGTGGCCGCCGCCCACCAGTCCGGCGTGCTGGACGGGATGCACGGCGGCGGGCGTGACGTCGCCCTGGCCCTGATCCGCGGCGGGGTCCCCGACGCCGGGGGTGCCGATGCCCGGCCCCACGTCCGGGCCAACGACGCCGCCCTGGGCGTGGCCGCCGCCGCCCCGGTGCTCACCGAGGACGTGATCCGGCGGGTGCACGAGGTGGCCTGCGGGCCCCAGATCACCCACCGGGTGCGCGTGGACGGCCAACCCCGGGACCACGTGTTCGCCCACGGCGAGTACAAGCACCACCCCAACCACGTGCCGCTGGCGGGCGGGGGATGGCGGGCCCGGGCGCCGGTGGCGCGGGTGGGCGCAGAGATGGCGAGTCTCCTCGACCGGCTGGCCGACCCGGCGTGGGCGGCCCTCCACCCCGCCGTCCGGGCTGCATACGTCCTGTCCGGCGTCAGCCACGTGGCCCCGTTCGCCGACGGCAACGACCGCGTCGCCCGGGCCCTGGCCGGTGCGGTCCTCCTCTGGGCGGCCGGTCTCCCCCTGCTGGTCGTCGCCGAGGACGCGGACGCCTACGACGAGGCGCTGGTGGCTGCCGGTGAGGGCGACGCCGGCGGCCTTGCGCGCTTCGTGCTCGACCGCACCGTCGGCCTCGCCCGGTTCGTGTCGGGCCTGGACGTGCCGCCCGACGGGTCGCGTGATCCGGCCTTCGAGCGCTGGCGGCAGCAGGTGGCGGTGGCCCGGTCGCTGGCTGACGCGCTCCCGGCGGTCGCCGCGCAGGCGCTGGAACGCCACCGGGCCCGCACGGACCTGGGCTGGCTGTCGACCCTCGCCGATGCGCAGGTCGTGGCGCCCGGGCCGAGCAGCCACGAGGAGCGCTTCGACGCCGGCCCCCTGGTGATCGTCGTCCCGCTCCCGGGCGGGCGGGTCGTCGACGAGGTGGTCGTCGTCGACGGCCATCCAGCCGATGGCGACGACCGGGTGGTCGTGCGGGCCCGGGACGCCCGGCTTCGGCTCGAGGTCGACGTGCATGAGCCGGCCGAGGTCTCGTCGGCCCGGCTACGGCCGTGGCTGGACCGGGTGATCTCGACCCTTGCCCTCAGGGTGGCCGCCGAACTGGAATGACCCTGGTCGCAGTGGCGCGTGGCTATCGTTCGCCACGTGGGACTTCTCGACCGGGCCAAGAAGCTCGCCGAACAGGCAAAGGGTGTCGCCGAACAGGCCAAGGACCTGGCCGGAGGCGCGCTCGCCGAGGCCAAGTCACGGGCCGGCGGCTCCGACGGGTCGGGGAGCACCTCGCCGGACGGCGGTGGTGAGGTCGAGTACGGCACACCCTACGTGCCCGGGATGCTGGGCCGGGAAGGATGGCGGGAGCGGGGGCTGACCGATCCGGCTGCGCTCCTGCCGATCGCCGCCCGAGACGGCGCCGGCATCGCCCACAGCGTCAAGAGCGAGATCGTCGAGGAGCCGTTCGGAATGGGGCGGCGCTGGTCGGCCGCCGGCTCCTCGGCCGGGCTCTTCTACCAGTTGTACGAGGAGCAGGCGGCGTGGCAGCCGCCCACCGGATGGACGCCCCTGGTGGGCGTCGACGAGGCGTGGGCCGCCGACCTGCCCGACGGCCGGGCCCTGGTCCGCTTCAGCGCAGCCAGCCCCGTCGTCCTGGAGCTCGTGGCCCTCGACGACGCCCGCATGGCGCTGGCCCGGGCCGTGGCCGCCCAGCTCGCCTCCGCCTGACCGAACCCCGCCCCACCCCGCCCCGCCCCAACGAACGATCTGGCTGCAGTTGCGCGCGTATACGCGCGCAACCGCAGCCAGATCGACAGGGGGTGGGCTGGGGCGTCAGCGCAGGCGGGTGCGGCGGGCGACGAGGGCCTCGTAGGCCGCCGGGCCCTCCTGCACGGCCCAGTAGGCGGGCACGAGGGGCAGGTGGCCGGCGTCGACCAGGGACTGGTAGGGGACCAGCGTGCGTGAGCGGGCGGTGCGGCTGCCGGTCGCCGCGTAGCGGGCCTCCCGCTGCAAGTGGGCGTCGAGGGTATCGAGGCAGTCCGGGCCGTCGAGCATCGGGAGGAACCAGGTGGCCCACGAGAAGTCGGCCCGCTCGGCCGGGATGCCGTAGATGCGTCGGTTGGTACGGCGCAGGAAGGCGCCGAGCGCCTTGTCCGGTCCGGCGCCGGTCCGGGCCCTCCAGCGGAGCAGGCCGCGGGCCAGCCGCGTGGCCCGGGCCTTGAGCTTGCGCTCGGTAATCGGCGCCAGGCCGATGACGCCCTGGCAATAGCGGAAGCCGAGGAAGTCCCAGGGCGCCCCCGGAGGCGACACCGCCGACTTCGACTCGTTGACCTCCAGTGACCGCTCGGCCAGGCGCCGGCGCAGGAGGCGTTCCACGTCGCCCACCTCGGCGGGCGGGGCGAGGACGACGATGTCGTCGCTGTAGCGCGCGTAGGTCGCCCCGGCCGCCGCAACTTCGTGGTCCAGTTCCCTCAGGTAGAGGGTCGCCAGCAGCGGGGCCAGCGGGGTGCCGGCCATGACCCCCTTCTGTCCACCGTCGACGACGGCGCCGCCGGAGCTCACCCGGGTGTCCCGGAGGGCGGTGGTCAGCAGGGCGCCGACCGGCCCGGCGGCGAGCGGGTCGGGCAGCCGGGCCAACAGGTCCTCGACGTCGATGG
>JALYYN010000069.1 GCA_030946525.1 Actinomycetota bacterium
GAGAGCGGGCGACGAGAATCGAACTCGCGTTCTCAGCTTGGGAAGCTGATGTTCTGCCGCTGAACTACGCCCGCAGCGGGACGCCAGCTTACCGCCGGGTAACAGGCCAGGGGCCGCCGTAGGTCGCGACCGGTAGTTCACCGAGGGGAAACACGGCTGCAACCTTTCGTCCCTATGGTCTGAAGCGATGGACGTCACCATGCTCAGGTGGCCCGAAGAAGACGGGCGCAGGGAGACCCTCAGCCTCGCGGGAGGACCCCGGCTGCTCTTGGTGCCCGACGGCGAGGAACCGCCGCCGGTCGTGGACTGCCTGGAGGACTGGATCCGGATTCCTGCGGCCGAGAACGAGGTGCGGGCCCGGGTCGACGCCCTGGCCGTCCGGAGCCAGGCCCACATGGCCGACACCGCCAACGGTCACGACGGGCACGGGACGAACGGCAGCAACGGGAACGGCCACGCCGCCCCCGCCGCTCCCCCGGAACTGGACGACTTCGGCGTGCTTCGGGTCGGCGGGGCATGGGTGGCGCTGCCGCCGCTCGAGGCCCGGCTCACCGAGGCCCTGCTCGAGCGGCTGGGAACCGTCACCAGCCGCGATCTCCTGGTGCGGGCGGGATGGCCGTCCGGGGCGCCGGGGCGCAACGCCCTCGACGTGCACGTGCTGCGGTTGCGGCGCCGGCTGACGCCCGTGGGCCTGGCCATCCGCACGGTCCGCTCCCGCGGCTACCTGATGGAGCCGGGCCCTGCCGGGTGACGACGACCGGACCCCGCATCCGACGCCGTACGCTGGGGACACGATGACGCTCGACCTCGCCACCCTCGTCCAGCCCGCCACCAGCAAGATCCTGCTGGTCGTCCTCGACGGCCTGGCCGGCTACGCCACCGCCGATCGCGGCACGGAGCTGGAAGAGGCGGCCACCCCCAACCTCGACCAGCTCGCCGCGGCCGGCTCGTGCGGCCTGCTCGACCCGGTCGGACCGGGGATCACGCCCGGCTCGGGGCCCGCCCACCTGGCCCTGTTCGGCTACGACCCCTTCGACTACCACCTCGGTCGGGGGGCCCTGTCCGCCGCCGGCCTCGACGTCACCCTGAACCCGGGCGACGTGGCCGCCCGCGGCAACCTGGCCACCATCGACGACCAGGGCATCATCACCGACCGCCGCGCCGGGCGGCTGGACGACCTGGAGGCCCTGGAGGTGGTCCGCCTCCTCAACGAGCAGGTCTCGATCGAGGGCGTCGACGTCCTGTTCGTCCACGAGGCCCAGCACCGGGTGTTGGTCGTGCTCCGTGGCCCCGATCTCGAACCCAACGTCGACGACACCGATCCCCAGAAGGTCGGCTGCGCTCCGTTGGCGCCCATGGCCCAGATCCGCTCGGCGACCCACACCGCCGAGGTGGTGGCCGAGCTCGACCACCAGGCCCGTGCCATCCTGTCCGGCCAGCCCCGGGCCAACGCCCTGCTGCTGCGCGGCCTCGACTCGCACCGCCAGCTCCCCTCCGTCCACGAGCGCTACGGGGTGCGCGCCGCGGCCATCGCCGTCTACCCCATGTACCGGGGTATCGGCAGCCTGGTCGGGATGCAGGTGGTCGGCCCTCCGGTCACGCTCGATGAGCAGCTCGTGCTCCTCAAGGAGCACTGGGACGACTTCGACCTGTTCTTCTTCCACCACAAGCCGGCCGACTCGGCCGGTGAGGACGGCAACTTCGAGGCCAAGGTCGCTGCCATCGAGGCCCTCGACGCCGTCGTCCCGAGCCTGATGGACATGGGCCCCGATGTGGTGGCCGTCACCGGCGACCACGCCACCCCTAGCCAGATGGCCGCCCACTCCTGGCACCCGGTTCCCGTCGCCCTCTGGGGCGAGCGCGTCGGCCGGGATGACACCACCCGCTTCGGCGAGCGCTGGGCCGGTGCCGGCGCGCTCGGGCGTCGCCCGGCCCGGGAGCTCATGCCGATCATGCTCAACTGCGCGGGGCGCCTGGCCAAGTACGGGGCCTGACCGCCCGCCTCAGGGGTTCAGGTTGCCGGAGCGGAACCCCTCGAGGTCGAGGGTGACCCAGCGGTAGCCGGCCGCCTTCACCGCGGCCACCACCTCCCGGCGGCGGTCGAAGGCGACGGCCAGCTCGTCGAGGTCGACCTCCACCCGGGCCACCTCGCCGTGATGGCGGACCCGGAGCTGGCGCAGGCCCAGCCGATGCAGCGCAGCCTCGGCCCGGCCGACCGCGTCGAGGGTCGTCAGGGTCACCGGTGTGCCATAGGGGATCCGGGACGCCAGGCAGGCGGCGGCCGGCTTGTCCCAGGTGCGCAGGCCGAGGTCCCGGGACGTCGATCGCACGTCGGCCTTGGTGAAACCGGCCTCGACGAGGGGGAACACCGCTCCCCGCTCGCCGGCGGCCCGCTGG
>JALYYN010000076.1 GCA_030946525.1 Actinomycetota bacterium
ACCGCAGCGCCTGGAGGACTGCGGGGTCGGCCTGTTCGCCGGCTCGTGCCACCCTCCGACCGCCCCTGACCGACCGGAGCTGTGCCCGCCCGTCGTCGACGCAGCTGCGCCAGCCGTCGCCCGGATCGCGGCCGGCGGCCAGGTCCAGGCCCCGGACGGCGTCTTCCACCGCGCCGAGCCAGGGCGAGGGCGACCGGGCGACGGTGCGGGCGCCGAAGGTGCGGCGCTCGGCCCACGAGCAGTGCAGCTCCCGCTCGGCGCGGGTGACGGCCACGTAGAGCAGGCGGCGCTCCTCGGCCCGGGCCTCGGGCGTGGTGGCGTGGCCGATGGGCAGCAGCCCGTGCTCGAGGCCCACCACGAACACCACCGGCCACTCGAGCCCCTTGGCCGCATGGAACGTGGCGAGCTCAACGGCCTGGCCCCCCGACACCGGCTCCTCGCGGGCCAGCCGGGCCCGGAGCCAGCCGACGAACCCACCGACCGACGCGCGGGGATCGACGGCCAGGTGCTCCCGGGTCAGCCGGGCGAGGGCTTCGAGATGACCGCGCTGCTCGCCGGCGGGGCCCGGCCCGTCACCGGCGGCGGCCGCCGCGGCATCGATGTCGGCCAGAACGGCGGACAGGGGTGCACCACCCGGCCGGCGCTGGAGGTCGACGACCGCCTCCTGCACGCCGGGCTGGTCAAGGAACGACGTGGCGCCCCGCAACCGGTAGGGCACGCCGGCGGCCTTCAACGCCTCCTCGAAGGTCACCAGCTGGGCGTGGGTCCGGGCCAGCACGGCCAGGTCGGACCAGCGGCCGGCGCCGCCCCGCCGGCGCAGTGCCCGCGTGACCGAGCGGGCCTCGTCGGCCTCGTTGGGGTAGGCGGTCACCGTGGGAAGAGGGCCGTCGCCGGCCGTGGCCCGCAACGGGTGGGCGTCCCGGGCGCCCTCGAGCACGGCGTTGGCCACCGCCACCACCTGAGGCGAGGAGCGGTGGTTCTCGTCCAGGTGAACCACGGTGGCGCCCTCGAACCGGCGGGCGAAACCGGTCAGGTACCCGGGGTCGGCCCCGTTCCAGGAGTAGATGGCCTGCCGGGGGTCGCCTACCACGCACAGGTCGTCGCGGCCGTCGCGCCAGGCCTCGAGCAGGCGGAACTGCAGCGGGTTGACGTCCTGGAACTCGTCCACGAAGAGGTGCCGGAACCGCCAGCGCTGGGTGGCGGCGAACTCGGCGTCGGTCTCCAGCGCCCGGGCGCAGAGGAGGAGGAGATCGTCGAAGTCGACGAGGGCCTTGGCCCGCTTGGCGTCCTGGTAGCGCTCGTAGAGCAGGGCGACGGTGGGTGCGGGCAGCGGCGGCTTGCGGCCGGCGGCCGCCACCGCCGCTTCGTAGCCGGCGGGCGAGACCATACGGGCCTGGGCCCATTCGATCTCGGTGGCGACATCGGCCGCGCCCGGCTCCCCGGCCTTCCGGCGGGGCGGGAGGAGGGGCAGCAAGAGCCGCAGCTTGCGGTCGAGCAGGGTCGGCGGGCGCTGCCCGGTGTCGGCCCATCGCCGCCGGAGCTGGGCGTAGGCCAGGGCGTGGAAGGTGCCGGCGGCCACCTGGTCCCGCACTCCGAGGGCCGCCAGCCGGCCGGACAGCTCGTCGGCCGCCCGCCGGGTGAAGGTGAGGGCGACGACGTGGCCGGCCAACGCATCGCCCCGGGACACCCGCCAGGCGATGCGCCGGGTCAGCACGCGCGTCTTGCCGGACCCGGCCCCGGCGACGATGCACAGCGGCTGACCGAGGGTGGTCACAGCCTCGAGTTGCGCCGGGGTGAGACCGGCCAGGAGCTCGGGGGCGCGAACGTGGGTAGTCGGTGCGGGCGCAGGGCTCATGGCCCGATCGAACGTACCGACGGGGTGAGACAGGATGGTGGATACCCGCTCCGGCGAGGTACCCATCAGGGGTCGGCTGTCCCACCCTGCCGGTAGCCTTCTCCTCGTGCTCTGCGGTCTCGATCTCGACGGTGTCCTGTGTGACCTCGGTCCCTGCGTGGCCGGGCGGATCACCGAGCGCTTCGGCGTCTCCAGCCACCCCTCCACCTGGCGCAGCTACGATCTCCGTCTCCTGCGCCTGGGGGTCCCGGAGGACCGCTTCTCCGCCTTCCTCGACGAGACGTTCGACGATCCCGACCTCTACGCCGGAGCGCCGCTGTGCGACGGCGCCGCCGCCGCCCTCGCCCAGCTGCGGCGCGCCGGTTGGGACTTGGTCGGCATCACCGCCCGCCCCGCCCACCTGGCCGTCGCGACCGAGGCGTGGCTGGCCCGGCACGGCCTCCCGGTCAGCGAGGTCCACCATGTCCCCGTCGGCACCAAGGCCGACGTGGCCCGCCGGCTGGGGGCCGATGTGACCGTCGAGGACAATCCCACCGAGGCCGAGCTGCTGGCCGAGGTGTGCGAGTCCTGGCTGCTCGACCGGCCCTACAACCGGGCCACGCCGGTCAGCCGGGCCCGACGGCTGTCGTCGTGGGACGAGGCGGTCGGACGCCTCTGTCAGCTCCGGCTGTTCGCCTAGCCCGATCGTGGCCCACTTCGCCGTCACCGCGGTCGGTGCCGACCGTCCCGGCATCGTCGCCGCCGTCACCGGGGTCTTCGTCGAGCACGGCTGCAACCTGGAGGACAGCTCCATGACCATCCTCCGGGGCCAGTTCGCCATGATGCTGGTGGTCGACGCGCCGGCCGATGTGGCCGCCGCCGATCTGGAGGAGGCGCTCGCCGGCGCGGCCGAGGCCATGGGCCTGGTGGTCACCGTCCGGCGTGCGGCGGGCTCCATCGCTCCTTCGCCGGAGCCGGCCGGGGTCGCGTCGTGGACGGTTTCGGTCTACGGCGCCGACCATCCCGGCATCGTCCACGGCGTGGCCGCCCTGCTGGCCGCGCAGGCGGTGAACATCGTCGACCTGAGCACACGCGTGGTCGGCGGCGCCGCCGATCCGGCGTACACGATGATCCTGGAGGTCACGCTGCCGGCCGAGGTCGACCCCCGGGAGCTGGAGCGCCGGCTCGATGCCGCCGCCTCCGAGCTGGGGGTGACATGCCGGCTCCATCCCTCCGAAGCCGACATCCTGTAGCACCCGGTCCTGGCCGGGGCCCGGGCCCGGCTCGTCGGCCGGCGCGCTGATGGCGGTCCGACCCGTCCTGGAGCTGCCCTCCGCGTTCCTGCAGCGGCGGTGCGTCGACATGGGTGAGGTCGACGACGACGCGTTGGCGCTCGCCGTCGACCTCGTCGACACCATGCGGGCCCGCCCGGCCTGCGTGGGCCTGGCTGCGCCTCAGATCGGCGTGGGCCGGCGGGCCTTCGTCGTCGACGTCACCGGTCACCGCAAGGCCCGCTCCTGTCACGGGGAGCTGGTGTTGTTCGACCCCGAGCTGCTGTCGTCGGCGTCCCCGGTCACCGCCCGGGAGGGCTGCCTGAGCGTTCCCGATCTCACCGCCGACGTGGCCCGGGCCACCGAAGTGGTGGTGGCGGGCGTCGGCGTGGACGGCAAACGCACCGTCGTGGAAGCCGATGCCTTCGAGGCACGAGCCCTGCTGCACGAGCTCGACCACCTCGACGGCCTGCTGTTCCTCGACCGGGTGGCGTCGGCCCGGTCCGTGTTCCGTCGCAAGGTCTACAGGTAGCCTTCGCGATCGATGGGCTTCCCGCGCAAGTACCTGAACGAGGGCGAGGAGATCATCCTCGACATGCGGCCCCACTGGTTCTATCTGGTCGGCCCGGCCGTCGCCCTGCTGGCCGCGTTGGTGCTGGCGATATGGGTCTCCTCGGCCACCAACTCGGACTACGCCCTCTTCCCGGCCATGGCCCTCGCCGTCGTCGCCCTGCTGTGGTTCCTCGGCAGGTACGCCAGATGGGTCACCACCGATTTCGTCCTCACCAGCGATCGGCTGATCTACCGGTCCGGCGTGATGTCCCGCCAGGGCCGGGAGATCCCCCTCGAGCGCCTGAACGACGTCAGCTTCCACCAGTCGATCGTGCAGCGCGTCCTCGGCGCCGGGGACCTGCTGGTGGAGTCGGGAGGGGAGCGGGGCCAGGAACAGTTCGGAAGCTTCGCGCATCCCCAGGACACCCAGAACGAGATCCACCGGGCCATCGAGGCCGCATCCGCCCGCGACGCCGACCGCGTCGCCGGCCGCCGGGAGCTCTCGCCCCTCGAGCAGCTGGAGAAGCTGGAGGAGCTGCGCCAGCGCGGCGTCATCTCCCAGGCCGAGTTCGAGGTCAAGAAGGCCAAGCTCCTGGACCGGCTCTAAGCCGGGTTCGGTCGGGGCTGTCAACGCCGTGCCCAACGCACGTCGCAATGCCGGCGGCCCACGGGCCGACGGCCGCGTGGTGGGCCGCACGGCCGCCGAGCCGACGTGCACCCTCCGCGCCTGGACCACGCCCGCCCGCATCCTGTCGATGTGCGAGCGATGACGGGAACGGCGACCGAGGACCACGAGCCGGAACGGGGCCCCGACGCCACCATGGAGTGGATCGGTATCGGCCTGGGCCTGAGCCGGCGGGGTGAGCGGGACGCGGCGCGGCACGTCTTCGAGGAGGTATGGGCCGACATCGGCGGCGAGGCCGGCGATCCCTTCCACCGCTGCGCCCTGGCCCACGCCATGGCCGATGTGCAGGACGACGTCGCCGGCGAGCTGGCCTGGGACCTACGGGCCCTCGACGCGGCCGGGTCGATCACCGACGGACGGGCGGCCGAGGCGGGCGTCGCCGTCTCCGTGCGCGGCTTCCTCCCGTCGCTGCACCTCAACCTGGCCGACTGCTACCGGAGGCTGGGCGACCCCGGCCGGGCGCGCGACCATGTCCGGCGGGGCCGCGACGCGCTCGACGCCCTGGTCGACGACGGCTACCGGCAGATGGTGGAGGGCGGCCTCGACCGGTTGGCGGGACGCCTGCCGCCCGCCTGAGCGAGGTCTCCGGCGACGGTCCCGGCCGATCGCGGGAGCCCGGCCTGGCACTAGTAGGGTGCGCCATGTCGAAGGGGCGAGCGGTGGCGGTGGCTGCGGTCCTGGGCCTCCTGGCCGGCTGCAGCAGCGGCGGCTCAAGGACGGCTGCGCCGGCCGGTCTGACCACGACCACGACAACGGGGCCGGCGCCCTGCCCGGCGGCGGCCCTGCCCGCCGGTGCCACCGACTCCACCACGGTGGGCGGGGACTACGACGGCGACGGCCGGCCCGACCGGCTCCAGGCCTACCGGGCGGCGGCGGCCGGCCCCTGGCGCCTGCGGGTCGAGCTCGGCGCCGGCGGCGCGGTGGAGACCGAGCTGCCCGCCACCGCCGAGGGGGTGCGTCCCCTGGGCGGGGTCAGGCTCGGCCCGGACCAGGCCCAGACCGCGGTCGTCGTCGTCGGCACGAACGCGCCCGGGGTGAACCTGGGCCTGTTCGGCCTGGCGGCGTGCCGGCTGGAGCGGGTCACCGTGGGCGGGGCCCCCACCGAGCTTCCCGTCCGGCACACAGACACCGAGCGTGACGGACTGGCGTGCCAGCCACCCGGCCTGGTCGTCTACAAGGCCACCAGCACCGACGGCCGGTTCTTCCAGGCCTCGACCGTCGGCTACCTCCTCATCGGCAGCACCCTCGACGAGGCCGACCGGTCCCTGTCGCCGCTGGGCGCCGACGACCCGCTCCTCGACCGGTTCGACGCGTTCTCCTGTGGAGGCCTGCGGTTGTAGCGTCGCCCGGGATGGCGACGCTCGTGACCTTCCACGCCCACCCCGACGACGAATCGATCGGCACCGGCGGCACGATGGCCAGGGCCGCCGACGAGGGACATCGCGTCGTGCTGGTCGTGGCCACACGGGGCGAGCACGGCGAGGTCGACGACGGTTTCCTGGAGCCGGGCGAGGACCTGTGGCAGCGACGGGTGAAGGAGACGGCGGCGTCGGCGGCGATCCTCGGCGTGGCCCGCGTCGAGTTCCTGGGCTATGTCGACTCCGGGATGATCGGCACGCCCGAGAACGACGCCCCGGAGTCGTTCTGGCAGGCCGACGTGGAGGAGGCGGCGGCCCGGCTGGCCGCCATCCTCACCGAGGAGTCGGCCGACGTCCTCACCGTCTACGACGAGAACGGGGTGTACGGCCACCCTGACCACATCCAGGTCCACCGGGTGGGCGTGCGGGCCGCCGAGTTGGCTGGCACGCCGCGGGTCTACATGGGGACCATCGACAAGGACTTCGTCCGGCGCTCGATGGCCGCGGCCCGCGCCAGCGGCGTCGAGGTGCCCGGCCGGGGGTCGGGCGAGGTGGACGTGGATGGGGACGTCGAGGAGTTCGACATGGGTGTCACCGAGGACCAGATCACGACCACGGTGAACGTCCGGCCCTGGCTGGCCCGCAAGCGGGCGTCCATGGCCGCCCACGCCAGTCAGATCTCCGAGACCTCGTTCTTCCTGGCCATGCCGCCGGAGATGTTCGAGGGTGGCTTCGGCCAGGAGTGGTTCGTCCGCGTCGGCGCGCCGCCCGGGACGGTCGAGACGGACCTCTTCACCGGCCTCGGGTGACGGTCCTCGCCACCCTCGCCGGATTCCACCGGGCGTGGGCATGGGTGGTCATCGCCGGCAACGGCCTGGCCGGACTGTGGTCGCTCGGGGCGGTGCGGTGGGCGTCGCTGCGGACCCGCGCCCTGTGGTGGTTCACGATCGCCGTCGAACTGGCGGTGTTCGTCCAGGTCGGCTTGGGCGTCGCCATGGTCGCCGGGCACCCGATTCCCGACAACATCCGGTTCCACATGTTCTACGGCTTCGTCACCATCGTCACCGTCGGCATCATCTACTCCTACCGCCAGCAACTCCGGGACAAGCTGTACCTGCTCTACGGCCTGGGCGGGCTGTTCCTCATGGGCCTGGGCATCCGGGCCCTCCAGGTGGGCCCCCGCTGACCGCCCGCCGGATCCGGAGGGTCAGAGATGGACGACCGAGCAGGTCGTCGTCCGGGTGATCCCGTGGATGAGCTGGATCCGGTTGACGACGAGCCGGCCGAGATCGTCCATCGAGTCCGCCTCGGCCAGGACGATCACGTCGTAGTTGCCGGTGACATTGTGGGCGGCGATCACCCCCTCGATCTTGCCGACCTCCTCCGCCACCTGGGCGGACTTGCCCACGTCGGTCTGGATCAACACGTACGCCTGCGCTGCCAATGAACCTCCCTCGCCTCGGGTCATCCCAACTCTTCGGTCACGCGACGGACAGCCGCTTCTCGAGCGCGTCCAGCTCGTCGCGCAGCTCCACGGGGAGCCGCTCGCCCAGACCGGCGTAGTGCTCCTCGATGGAAGGCACCTCGTCCCGCCACTCTTCGGGATCCACCCGCAGCAGCTCGGCCATGTCCGTCGGAGCCACGCCGAGGCCCTCGACGTCGATGCCACCTTCCGCCGGCACCAGGCCCATCGGGGTCTCGACCGCGTCGGCCCTGCCGGCCACCCGGTCGAAGATCCACGCCAGGACCCGGCTGTTCTCGCCGAAGCCGGGCCACAACCACCTGCCCTCCGGGCTCTTGCGGAACCAGTTGACGTAGTAGAGCCTCGGCAGCTTGGCCGGGTCGGCCGACGCCCCGAGCTGCAGCCACTGGCCGAGGTAGTCGCCCATGTTGTAGCCGCAGAAGGGGAGCATGGCGAAGGGGTCGCGGCGCACTCTGCCCACCGGTCCGGCGGCGGCGGCGGTGGTCTCCGACGCCATGATCGAGCCCATGAACACACCCTGCCTCCAGCTGCGCGCCTCCTGGACGAGGGGGACGACCGACGACCGGCGGCCGCCGAAAAGGATGGCCGAGATGGGCACCCCCTCGGGGTCCTCCCACTCGGGGGCGATCGACGGGCAGCGGGCGGCCGGCACCGTGAACCGGGCGTTCGGATGCGCCGCCGGCGTCCCGCCTCCGGGGGTCCAGGACCGACGCCTCCAGTCGGTGAGGTGGGCGGGCGGCTCGTCCGTCATCCCCTCCCACCACACGTCGCCCTCGTCGGTGAGGGCGGTGTTGGTGAAGATGCAATCGCCGGTGAGCGTCCTCATGGCGTTGGGGTTGGTCGCCTCGGACGTACCGGGGGCGACCCCGAAGAACCCGGCCTCGGGATTGATGGCCCACAGCCGGCCGTCGCTGCCGAACTTCATCCAGCAGATGTCGTCGCCCACCGTCTCCACCGTCCAGCCGGGGAGGGTGGGGACCAGCATGGCCAGGT